>JAERRP010000179.1 GCA_016735415.1 Desulfobacterales bacterium
AGATGGTTCGGCCATCCGCTACGATTTCCCCCGACCACCTGACGACGGCAACCAACCGAGACCAGGCCATCGAAGCGGCCAGTAAAAGGGGGGTCGATGTAGCGGCGCTGAACCTGCTGATGCCAGGACACGATGGCGCTCAGGTTCTTAAAATTTATAGCGGAACTAAAAATTCATTGAAATCATCATGCTGACAGGGTACGGTGCTCAGGATTTGACCGTGGAATGCACAAAGCTTGGCGCATACAAATACTTGGAAAAACCCCTGACGGGATCCTTGGCAACTCGCCTACCCGTTGGTTTCAAGATAAAATCTGGATCACCGAACCTAATCTGAAAAACAAGGGGGCTTTTTATGAGAAGATCGCTTACAGTGCAACACGGTATACTCACAGTTGTTTCTTTTATTCTGTTTTCGATTGTTTTCGGCTGCGGCAATGGGGCGACGCTGGAGACGCAGATCAGCGGCACATGGAATCGCACCCAGGGCAATGGCACTGTTGATGTCAATCTGGTAAACGAACCTAAATCACTGGTAATCGATGGGCATTCCTACAAGGCTGTTATAGAAAAAATCGATGAGGGCACCTTCACTGCCCTGGTCAAGGTGGAAATCGAAACCGGCAAGACCGAAGTGTGGACCCTTCGCCAGGTGTGGGATGACAACGGATCGACATTCAAGCTGGCGTTTAGACACAACGGCACGGAAGAGACACTGGTGCCAGCCAGCTAATCTTGAGACAGTCCGTTTTATGATGTACGTCGACCACGAAGCGGTTCAGGTTGACCGGGACCGGTTTGATCTCGCCAGCTCGGAAACGGCGGCCGAACGCGTTCGCGCCGCCGCCGACATCGACATGGAGATCATCCCCGAATGCAGCCTGAGCCACCTTTACAACCCTCCGGTCTACCTGTTTGCCAACACACTCAAGTTTTTCCACCGGCCCTCGTCCCGGCAGCTGATCCATTGCAATGAATAAAAAGCGATGTCGTAATGTTAGTTTGGCCCGACCCCCGTTCCCCCGTAATAATACAGTTTTTTCAGTAAAATGCCTTTCTTTCAGGGATCTTTGCATTGTGGAATAAATCCTGACACATGATTCCCACTTATTATAGTTTGTAAGGATAAATTTTTTAAAAGATAGTAAATGATTCCGATAAGGTAGACTTATATCCCGTTGCCTGATGGCAGTGGCCTATTGTTTGCTGTATCTCTAAATAACTGGGCAGCACAAATGTGTGAGGACCCTCCAAGTCAATCGGATGGTGCCGGGCCATGAAAACCATCCTCTTTTCGCCCCCTGGTCTTTTCCTTACCCCCTGACGGCTATGCCCTGAACTTTGAACCCTGAACCTCTGAAACGGTGACGCTTACAAAGGAGGCAAATCATGACCACAAAATGGGTGTATCTTTTCAATGAAATGGAGATGGCTGGAGAACATGTTGGCGGCGACTGGGAAGATTTGCGAGAATTGCTGGGAGGAAAAGGGGCCAACCTGGCGGAAATGGTTCGCCTGGGCATACCGGTTCCCCCCGGTTATATCGTAACCACCGAGGCGTGCAATGCCTGTCTGGCAGCCGGCGGAACCAAACCCGAAGGGTTGTGGGACCAGGAGCAGGCGGCGTTGAAGGCCATAGAAGAAGCGGCCGGCAAACAATTCGGCGACCCCAACAACCCGCTGCTCGTTTCATGTCGCTCCGGCGCCAAATTTTCCATGCCGGGCATGATGGACACCGTGCTCAATATCGGCCTGAACGACAAGACGGCTCAGGGCCTGGTGGAATTGACCGGAGACGAACGTTTTGTTTTCGACTGCTACCGTCGCCTGGTGCAAATGTTCGGCAGTGTTGTGATGGGCATACCGGATGAGATGTTCGAGGATGTGATTTCTGCAGCTCGCAGCAAAGCGGGAGTCGCATCGGACACCGAGTTGACGGCGGATGATTGGAAAGCGGTGACCAAAGAATTCAAAACCATTTTCAGGCGCCGCACTCACCGTAATTTCCCCAACGATCCATACAGGCAGCTGAATCTCGCAACCGAAGCTGTTTTTAAAAGCTGGAACGGCAAAAGAGCGGTTGATTACCGCAATGCCGCGGGTATTGCCCACGATTTGGGCACGGCGGTCAACATCCAGACGATGGTTTTCGGTAACCTGGGAACGGATTGTGCCAGCGGCGTTGCCCTGACGCGCAATGGAACCACCGGTGAAAAGCAAATCGAAGGTGATTTCCTGATCAACGCTCAGGGAGAAGACGTTGTCGCCGGAATTCGCATTACGGAAGACCTTTCACAAATGAAACAGGAGATGCCTGCCGTCTATTCCGAATTCGCGCATATCGCCGAACGCCTTGAACATCACTACCGCGATATGCAGGATGTCGAGTTTACCATTGAAAAGGGAAAGCTGTGGATGCTGCAAACCCGGGACGGCAAGCGTACCGCCCAGGCAGCCTTGCGCATTGCGGTTGAAATGGTCGAGGAGGGGTTGATCACCCGTGAAGAAGCGATCGGCCGTGTTACCCCGGAACAGGTGGACTTCTTTTTGCATCCGCAGTTTGACCACCAGGCCAAGAAAGCGGCCGGATCCGCGGGAAATCTGCTGGCCGTCGGTATCAATGTGTCGCCGGGAGCGGCGGTGGGCGTGGTGGCTCTGGATGCCGATATAGCCAAAAGATGGGCCGTCAAAGACGGCAAGCAGGTCATTATGGTGCGCCCCGAAACCAAGCCGGATGATGTGCACGGCATGCTGGCGGCTGAAGGCATTCTCACCAGTCGGGGGGGGCGCACCAGCCATGCCGCATTAGTTGCCCGCCAGTTTGGTAAGCCGGCTGTGGTGGGCGTTACAGCACTCAAAATCGACCTGGGCGCCCGGCAGATAGAGGTCAACGATCAAATTATCAGGGAAGGCGACTGGATATCGATCGACGGAACCGTCGGTGAGGTTTACACCGGCAAGCTGGCCACCATCGTGCCCGAAGTCAAGGACCCCTGGCTGGTACAACTGCTGGCCTGGGCCGACGATTTCCGCCGTCTTGGCGTCTGGGCCAATGCGGATCGACCGGAAGACGCCCGGCGCGGCCGTGCCTACGGTGCCGAGGGCATCGGACTGTGCCGCACGGAGCACATGTTTTTCGAAGCTGAGCGTCTGCCCTTTGTACACAAGATGATTATGACCGATTTGCCGGTTGAACGGCAGGAGGCCCTCGATGCACTGCTGCCTTTTCAGCGGAACGATTTTGCCGGCCTGTTCCGGGTCATGGACGGTTTGCCGGTAATCATCCGTCTGATCGACCCGCCGCTGCACGAGTTTCTGCCCAACCTTGTGGACCTCATCGGTGAGTTGGCCGATCTTAAGATTCGTTTGCAGCACACCGGAACCCTCGGAAAAATCGATACTTTACTGGAACAGATTAAAGAAAAGGATCGCGTCCTTAAAAGGGTCGAAAGCCTGCGGGAAGACAATCCGATGCTCGGTCTGCGGGGCGTCCGGCTGGGAATACACATTCCGGAACTGACCAGCATGCAGGTGCGCGCAATATTTGAGGCCGCCTGCACGGTTAAAAAAGAGGGGGTGGACGTCCGCCCGGAAGTGATGATTCCGCTGACCAGCCACGTTAATGAACTGAAAGTGCAGCGTGGGATGCTTGAATCAGAGGCCCGAAAAGTTATGGAGGAGCAGGACATCGAGATCGATTACAAGTTCGGCACCATGATCGAAATTCCCCGGGCGGCCCTGACCGCAGACAAAATAGCCGAATATGCCGACTTCGTATCTTTCGGAACCAACGATTTGACCCAGACAACTTTTGGCATATCCAGAGATGATGCCGAAGCCGGATTTTTAGTTAAATACATGGAGAATGGAATCCTGCCGGATAACCCCTTTGCCACGATTGATCGCGACGGCGTGGGTGCGCTGATGGACATGGCGGTCAAAAAAGGACGCGCCGTCAACCCTGAGCAGGAATGCGGCATCTGCGGTGAACATGGCGGTGATCCGCAATCCATTTCGATATGTCACGAGTTGGGGCTGACCTATGTCTCGTGTTCACCCTTTCGGGTTCCGGTGGCACGTCTGGCTGCGGCGCATGCCGCCCTGCACGAGAAAGCGGTGCAAGGCAATGAATAATTGGAAATTACGCGCTGAAAAACCTGAAGGTTTTATCTCTCCGGTCAAGTTAAAGGCTGCCTGAATTCCGGAAATGCGGTGAGAGGCAGAGCAGGGTTTTAAATCCGTCTCTAATTAAGGATCGCTGTATGCAGATAATAACAACCCATAAGGGCACCGACTTTGACGCCGCAGCCTCCGTGCTGGCGGCAAAGATTCTGTATCCCGAGGCGGTTGCGATGCTGCCCCAAAGCCTGAATCCGAACGTCAGAGCCTTTTTATCGATCCATAAGGACCTGTTTGATGTACAAACACCGGATCAAATTGAACTTGAAGCCGTGATGAGCCTGATCGTTGTCGATACCAACAGATGGGACCGCCTTGATCAAATGGATAAGTTGAAAGAAAGGGAAAACCTCGAAATATTCCTGTGGGATCATCATTTAACTGAGGGAGATATTGATGCGACCTGGCGATGCGAGGAGGCGGTCGGGGCCAATGTCACGCTGTTGATCCGAAATTTAAAACAACAAAACAAAAGATTAACCCCTACCCAGGCCACCCTCTTTTTGGCCGGACTTTATGAAGACACGGGCAATCTGACGTTTCCTGCCACAAAAGCAGAGGATGCCTTTGCCGCAGCCTACCTTTTACAGCAAGGAGCGGATCTAAGCGTTCTCAACTCATTTTTACGCACGGCCTATGGTGAAAGCCAGAGAAAAATTTTGACCCGAATGCTGCAGTCCGCCAAAAGAAAGCGGTTCGGCGGTTATCAGATCAGCATCAACAAACTGGATATAACCGGACATGTGAACGGCCTGGCGGTGGTGGTCGGGATGTACCGGGAGATTTTAAATGTGGCGGCGGCTTTTGGTATTTTTGTTCACAAAAACCGCGGCAATATCATTGTCATCGGCCGCAGCGGGGCAGACGGACTCGATGTGGGGCTCATCATGCACGCTTTAGGCGGAGGCGGCCATCCGGCCGCCGGTTCCGCCTTGATCAAATCGATCAACTCCGATGCCGTGGAACAGATGATCGTCAAACTGATCAGCGGCAATCAGCGGGCTTCTGTTCAGATAAGTGACCTGATGTCCTATCCGGTAGTGACGGTATCTCCTGAAACCCGCATGAAGGAGGTTTATACTATTTTAATAGAAAAGGGGCACACGGGAATACCGGTATTGGATGACGGCAGGCTTGTGGGCATTATATCAAGACGGGATTTTGGGAAAGCAAAAAAAAGGTCGGCTTTAAGTGCCCCGGTGAGGGCCTTTATGACCACGAATGTATTTACAATAGAACCCGGAAGCAGTCCAATGCAGGCGGCCCGTTTGATGATAAAGCATGACATCGGCCGCCTTCCGGTGGTGGAAAGCGGCCGTGTCATCGGCATCGTTACAAGATCCGATACCATGCGCTATCTTTACGATCTGCTGCCGGAGTGAGCAAATCCGGCGCTAACTTTCATTAGGAAAAATGCCATGGAGCATAAAGATTTGCAGGAATGTATTCGCAGTCTGGCAATGATGGATGAAACCGACAGCGTTTTTATCAGCTGTTACCTCAACCTGGAAAGAGGTTCCACCGGCTGTCGGGATTTTTTGAAAGAGCGGGAGTTGCTGCTGGCAAAAAGCGTGCCGGACAGGTTACGGAAGAACTTTAGCAAAACAATAAAGAAAGTTCACTCTTTTCTCAGTGAAAAGCCGTTGGGCGGTGTAAAAGGCGCGGCAATTTTTTCCCGGGAAGGTTCCGAGCCCTTCTTTATTGGACTTGAATTCCGGGTGCCATTGCCGAATCAGATTGTCATGGATCTGACACCGCACATCTATCCGCTCATTGAGCTTATGGACACCTATCACCGTTACGTGGTTGTCATTTCCACCGAGGAAAATGCTCGTATTCTGGAGGTCCACACCGGTTCCGTCACAGAATCCTTGTGGATGGAAAGGCCTGAGCTGCGCAAACGCATAGGACGCGAAGGAACCAAAGAACACTACCGGAATCACCGCAGGGATCGCGGCGGAAAATTCATCAAGGAAAAGATCAGGATTCTGGAGCGAGTGATGTCCGGCGGCGGACACACCCACCTGATTTTTGCTGGAAGCCCGCAAAGGACCGCACGGCTGAAAAAGGCGCTGCCCAAACGCCTGGCGGACAGGCTTGTCGATACGGTTGTTATTGATGGAGGTGCCGAAAGCGGCTCCGTGGTGGAAGCAACCCTTGCCGCTTTTATCGATCAGGAGCAAAAAGAATCACGCGCGGCCGTTGAAATGCTCCAGTGGCAGATTAACATCAACGGTCTGGCGGTGGCGGGCTCGGAAGCCTGTCTTGAAGCTCTGAAACGCGGGCAGGCGGATATGCTGATATTGGCAAAAGAATTTTACGAGGGAGAACTAAAAGAAGAGCTGGTAAAATTGGCGGTTCGCTATGGTATTAAGATTGAAACGGTAAGCGGCAGTCAGGCCTTGAACCGGTATGGCGGCGTGGGATGTCTGCTGCGTTATCTTTTGCCGGAACATTACACCTAGCCGGAATTACATTTGAAACAGGATCGCCTCAAAACTGAACGGCTAAGACCATTTTGCAACCATTTATTAATCTTTTTGCCGTTATGTCAATAGGTTGGCTTGGTCCGGCCCCCAATCCAGGCAGTTCTACTCCTAGGCAACGAAGAAGTCCAAAGCTCGTTTCGTCACAAATTCTGGTTGGTCTTCTGCAATGAAATGACCACTGTTCGGCACGAGTTCAACCTTCAGATCGTCAGCATAAGGCTCGTACCCTTTCAAAAGCTCTGGCGCAAGGGCAAAGTCACGCGCGCCAAAGAGTACCAGAGTCGGAGTTGACAGGCGCGAAGACCTGTAGCGCCCGCGAACTATTGGTATGAACTCCCTCAAGAGAAAGCTGCGGTAAAGCAATACACTGGCATAAGCACGGGCCGGCTCCTGGAGTCGGCTTGTGTAGATGGCGATTTCTTCATCAGTCCAGGTCTTGTTAACAACCCCCCACTGAAGTAGCCGACGCACGAAGCCGCTTTGATTTTGGATTATCCATTTGCCAAGTAAGGGGCTAGCGATCACCCATTGGTACCAAAAACGCCACAGGAGGAGCACCCGTGAGTCTAACGTCTGAAACGGATGAGGAATATTGAGCGCCACGTAGCGCTGGACACGTTCAGGCTGACGCAGACATAGGAGAAAGCCAACCCAGCCGCCCCAATCGTGCGCCACCAATCGAATGCGCTTGAGATTGAGCGTATCCAGCAAGGCAATCATATCGTCTACAAGTCGTTCTTTCTCGTAGCCAGTGGCAGGTGCATCCGACCATCCGAAGCCGCGTAGGTCAGGACAGATGACGGCATAGTGTTGAGCGAGACAGGGAATTTGATAACGCCACATGTACCAGTGTTGTGGCCATCCATGAAGCATAAGCATGGGTTCGCCACTGCCCGCTTCGGCCAAATGCAAATGCATGCCGTTGATCTTGACAAAGCGATGGGTGATGCCCTCAACCTGCGGAAAGGATGGTTTCATCACGTGATAATACGCTCCCGGATATTCTATTCATGGCAGGACAATTATCCAGCCCATCAATGCCATTAAAATCATCGAAAACCAGAAAATCGCCCGCCCGATTATCGAAACGTTTTGATAACAATGGCGGTACAGTTTACGGTCGTGAAGGATGGTAATGATCTCTGCCATAATTTCATAGGCCGCATGGGTGCTGATGAGCAGCAGCATAACCGTCAGCACGGTCGTTTTGCCCACCGCCAGCAGGGCGGCAAAGTTCGCGGCCGTATAGAGCAGCGCTGCCGGCGCACTCTGCAAGTGTCCGAATTCGTGTGTAAAACTCAGGTTTTCGCGCACGGCTTGGGAAAGCCCACGGCGTAGAAGCCAATTGATCACGGGGGGATGGGGGATTACCAGTTTGCCGTAACCGCCGCGATGCAGAAAGCCCGGTCCGATGATTACCGTCGCGGTCGGGCCATACCAGGTGCGGATAGTCCGCGTAGTGGTTTTGCTGGTTTGCATGTTCCCGTCCAAGAGGTTTCCGCTTTTACTTTAATTTAGTGCCGGCACCGCCCGATACAGGAAGTCTATTCAATTACCTTAATCGGTTAAGGAATTTTCATGATCAACAAGTTTCCTCTTTTTTGTCCGTATAGGATCTGATCAGCAATACTGGAATACCAGCCGCCTGCAACACTCCTGCCGCCACACTGCCATAGGATACCCGGGCCAGACCGCTACAACCGTGAGTGGTCATTGCAATGAGGTCGGCGCCTGTCTCAGCAGCGACGTTTAATATTACTTTAACAACCGAGCCATAGGCCAGGCGTGTGGCGGCATCAATACCTTTCTCACAAAACTTGGTTTTGAGGGTGTCCAGATAGGCCTTCGAGAATTTAATTCGATTCTCTAATTCCTCCCGATATTTTACAATATCAATAACTTCGTCATGTCCCAGCATAATGGGTTCTTCTTCAACTTTGAGAAAAATCGTCTTGGCAGCATAAGTTTTTCCCAGGTTTTCGACATGACTCAATATTGCTTCAGCTCGCTTCGATCCGTCCATCGGAATAAGTATTGTTTGATACATTGCTACCTCCCTTGTTGAATAAATAATCTTTCACGGCAACCACGGGTCGGTCATGATCACTACCTTGGATCTTAGTCCTGGGATCGATTAAATTATGTCAAAAGTTAAGATCCCTTTTTCGTTTTGATTGAAACGACCTTTCAGGTCGTGTCAATCCTCAAAGGTCAGGCTGAACTTAAACCGTCAATTTTTTATTTTTCGGTAATTTCAATAAGTTAAGGTAGTACAAATTTTTCTTGGCACTACCGGTTCTCTGTTACGAGCATCGTCAAATTTCCTTGATGGTCGGCGGTAGCGCTTCCTGGCTTCAAATAAAAGCTTGGTCCAACGATTGCGGTCTTTGGGTAAACTTCAGAAGAAACTCCCACTTGTGGCATCGGTGGGTCAGATGCCAGACATGCCCCGGTATAAAATGTCTGTTGGCTCGTGCCAATATCGAAAACTTGCTTAGAATTTAGTTTTTAGCCTCAAAACTGAACAGCTAAGACCATTTCATGGACATATTTTAACCGTTTTTTCTGTTATGTCAATAGGTTGGCTTGGTCCGACCCTTATCCTTATTATCCTTAATTTTTATTGCAGAACGCAGATTTAAGTTGCGGGCAGGGTGCACGGAAGTGGTAATGCAGAGGAAATTCGAAAAACCAGGACACTGATGAAAGCAAAGCCGCTCGTCCCTGCCCGTCAATCTTCAACGCCTTGTTCGGCAAATCGTTCGCTGGATTCTCTAACCGCCTCAAGAATATCTTTCGTGGTTGCTTTGGTTTTAATACCCGGAACGTCAAATGGTGATTTTGTACTTTTCCTGAAAATAATTGAAAAGGTTTCTCCGCCTCTCCTCTTAATAACCACCTCTTCAGTTTTGGCGATATTAAGAACATCGGCAAGACGTTGTCTTGCTTCAGAATATGTATATACTTTCATAATATTTTACTCCAAAATTGCAATTCCTATTTCCCGTGCAACCCTTTTCATGCCAAGGTCGAGGGTAAGCAGCGGGCTTCGGAGGTCAATAGCGCATTTTAAGAAGTATGCATCGTATGCGTATATGTTATG
>JAERRP010000470.1 GCA_016735415.1 Desulfobacterales bacterium
AGGGTTACTATCGCTTTGTTATCTACACTGGCCCTGCAAGGCGCCGTCATGCCGGCAGCCTTAGCCTTGGGGATTACGGTCAAAGCGGTGACGGAACCCGAGCGCCGCGAGGTCATCCAAGCCCTGGCCGGGGTCACCAACCAGGAGGGATGCGGCGGTGACTGCGGCTGCGGCGAGCATTGATCCGATCGCCCGGATCATCAATGGCCCCGCCTGAACGCCTTGATATTCTTCTGGTTCAGCCGCCCATCCGCGATTTCTACCTGACCGGCAAACGCACCCTCCCAGGAGGGCTCATATCCATTGCCGCCGTCCTGCGCCGTGATGGGTTCAAAGTGGGTCTGTTTGACGCCCTGGCCCGCGGGAAATCCCGCCCGTTGCCGCTGCCCGCGAACTGGGACGATCTGGCGGCCGTCTACGGCCCCGACGACCAGTCCCCTTTCGGACTTTTCAACCGCTTTCGCCATTTCGGATACAGCCTGCCGACATTGGGCCAGGCGGCCCGCCGGGCCGGCGCTTTTTTGATCGGTATTTCTTCGCTTTTCTCACCTTATGAAGACATGGCCCTGGCCGCGGCCGAAACCGTCAAATCATGCTGCCCGGACACCACCGTCGTTCTGGGCGGCCATCACGCCACCGCCCTGCCGGAACGTATTCTGACCCACCCCTCGGTTGATTTTATTTTGCGCGGCGATGGGGAAGCGTCTCTACCGGCGCTGGCCCGCGCCCTTGTCAACCAAACCCCGGTGGTGTCCGTGCCCGGCATCGGCTTCCGGCGTTCGAACGGTCAATACCACATCGCGCCGCCGGTCTTCGTCCGGGACCTCGATCAACTCCCGCCCCCGGCTTATGATCTCGTCGATGCATCCTTCTATGCCCGTAAGCATCGAACTTCCCTGGTACTTTCGGCCAGTCGCGGATGCCCGCTAAATTGTTCCTACTGCTGCACAGGGGCCGATTCGTTCATCCCCTACCGCCGCCGCTCCGTAAACCATGTCATGCAGGAAATTGTCCGGGCCGCCGATCGGATGGAGATCGGCTTTATCGATTTCGAGGATGAAAACATCACCTTGAACCGTGGCTGGTTTCTATCCCTGCTCGACGCCATCCGTCGCTTTTTCGGTCCGCGCCCACCGGAGTTACGGGCCATGAACGGGCTTTACCCGTCCACTCTGGATGATGCGGTGATCGCCGGTATGCAGCGGGCCGGATTTAAAACCCTCAACTTGTCGCTCGGCTCGACGAACCCCGAACAGCAGAAACGTTTCCAACGCCCGGACCTGCGGACGGCGTTTGATCGTTCCCTGAACGCCGCCCAAAAGAACCGCATGACCGCTGTAGGCTATCTCATTGCCGGAGGGCCGGGGCAGGCACCCAAGACCGTCATCGATGATCTACACTTCCTGGCCGCCCGGCGCGTACTGGCCGGCCTGTCCATTTTCTACCCGGCCCCGGGAAGCCGCGATTTCAATTTATGCCATGACCGGGGTCTGCTGCCGGAGGATATTACCCGCTGGCGGTCCACGGCCCTTCCCCTGGGCACCGCCGCCGGTCGGCTGGAATCTGCCACCCTCCTGCGTTTAACGCGCATTCTCAACTTCATGAAATATTGCCTGGACGAAGACGGCCGCCTTCCCGCCCCCGCAGCCCTGAGCGCCGGCAGCACCCTGTCACCGGCCGACCGCCATGCGAACGGCCGCCTTCTCCTGCAGGGATTTCTTTATGACGGTAAAATACGGGGGATCGACAAACAGGGCCGCATCTATGTCCACCACGCGGCGGATCACCTGATACGGGCGTTTCGGGAAGGTCTCGCTGCCATCGAACTGAAAGGCGTCAGGCGGGGCTGAGGGCTGCTATTATTATTGCACGCGCCCTTATACGCAGTTGCGTTCGATTTCGTTGGCCTTTTCAAAAGCCACGATTTTGGAAAGGGCCGTATCGTCGATACCCGGAACGGCCACCACCGGACGCAGGCGGTAGCGCTTGCGGCGAGGCGTTCCACCGGAGCGACGGTCTTCGATTTGTAAAATGCCCATCAGGGTGTAGTGTGCGGACACGGTGGTCAGGATGTCCATCACCTCGGGCCGGCAACGCAGGCGGACCAGAAAAAGATCCAATGGACTCCGGGTCCAGCGGGGATTAAAAACGATCTGACTTATTTTTTCCCGATAGCCCGTCAGCCGCCATTGCGCTGTGCGACGGTTGTTGATCACGGCCGCGGCCGAAAATACGAGGGCGTGACTACCCTCGTATTCGCTCTGGCGGTTATAGCTCAGATAGCGAAGGTTCTGCGATTTTTCGGGCATCCCGTTAAAAATCAGGAGGTCCCGCAGCAGGTCGCTGTCCGGTTTGATGACGCGTTTCAAGGCCTCCAGTAAATCGTCGATAAAATCATGATGCATGCAGTCAGTCCTTGGCAAACGTTTAGAGGACAAATATTCCCGACCGTTACGTGATTTCGGCGCTTTTGGTTATCCCCGACCGCCCGGGGGCGCCGTTCGCGCCGCAATATCCTGTGGTCAGGCCTTCTCCAATGAAAGTAATCGCCGCGTCTGATTCTATTCAAAGGCAGGAAATATACCAGACTTCTATTAAACAAATGGGATTCAGTCAATTGATTTCACGTCATATTCTTTGGCTTAATATAAAACACTACAGATTATAACCTGAAGAGCCGATGACGAACCCGTGACGGAGCGAAAAAATCCAATGGTTCTAAAAACAGGTTAAGGGACGGATTCAGACGATTGGAAGAGATGGGTATTCATATTATATTCCGATAGTTATATAATATTTTCTGGTAAATACAAATTCGAGATGGAATACCGTTGAGCGCGTCTCCCTTGATAAACGCCATGCGGTTGTATTCACAGCTCAACAACCGATGGCCCACCTTCGATCGGTCGACGAATAACCGCTTCCCCATCGACAGGGCCGCGGACGTTGCTCCGGAAGGATTCGGCTCCGGGATGTTGCGACCCATTTACACCTTGACCCTTTACTGCTCTTCAGGGTATTCTGAAGCCATGTTTGTTTTTCTTCTTCATCGAAGTAAAAGTTGCCGGGGCGGATTGTAGGGGCCATTGACGCAACGCCTTCGCCGGATCAAAAGACAAGCTGACAGGGCCGTTTATCTTTACCACGGCCCTGATGCGTCTTTGCTTTCGCCTATGATGAATGCCACGATCAAATTCCACATCTTCTTCCTTTTTGGGCTGCTGTTGTTTGGCTCGGCCCAAACTGCTCACAGCCGGTCGTGGGGTCAGCTGCAAATCGCCAACATAGCGGTTACGATCCTCGCGGATCGGAAGGCGGATTCGGCGGTCCGCGGTCAAATTCCTCCCGGCCAGTGGGTCAAGGTTGATTTTATGGGAAACAACTGGGTCGCGGTTTTCCCCAAAGAAGCAACGAAACGCGATGAATCCCATGCCCTTGGCTATGTATATGCCCCCCTGCTGAAACCCTATTCCTATTTTATGGAAAACATCTGGAACGCGGCCGAGGAGAACAATCACGACCCGCGCGTATCTTTGAGTGAAGAATTCTGCAAGCTGAAAGACAGCTATGATGAGAACGCCCTGCGCACGATCATTCCGCAGCTTTCACGCCTCAGCATTACTTCCACCGAGGATCTTCCGAAGATGTTAAAGCGGCGTACCATCCGGGTCCTTACAACTTATTCCCCCTCGACTTATTTTATCTTCGAAGGCCGCAGTTATGGATTTGAACACAGTCTTCTGAAAGATTACGAAAAAGCCGTCAATCGCCGTTTCCCACGCAACCGCCTTCGCACGGTTCTCGAGTTTATTCCCGTTCCGGAAAATCTTCTGTTGCCCTGCCTGCAAATCGGTATCGGGGACATGGTCGCGGCCGGAATACGCCGCCCGCCCACACTCCATGGGCAAGTCGATTTTACAATTCCCTATCTGCAAAGTGTCAGTGAAGTCATCATCACCCACCGCCGGGCCCCGGCCGTGAATTACCTTGAAGATCTGTCCGGCCGCACCATTCACATTCAGTCCAGCTGGAAGGACAGTAAAACCCTGCGGCGCATCAACGCACGCCTCCTGGTCAAGAAACTTCCTCCCCTGCAGAAAATATCGACCAACGGCTTTTTAACCAGCGAAGATATTTTGGAACTGATCAACGAAAGAGTTCTGGATCTGAGCATCGTAGAAAGCCATATTGCCCGCCTGTGGTCAGCCGTCTATCCTGACATCGTCATCCTGGAGTTCCCGGAGATCAGCGCCCACACCCCGATTTCCTGGGCGGTGCGCAGAAACAACCCCGACCTCAAGGCCAGTCTCGACCGTTTCCTGCGCAGTCGCCAGCGCGGCTCGCGTTTCGGCAATATCTATTATCGCCAGTATTTCAAAAATACGCGCTGGATCAGCAACCCGCTGATTCCCACCGATCAGGCCAAGTTTTCGCGCTACGTCCCGCTTTTCCGGAAATACGGGTCCCAGTATGGTTTTGACTGGATGCTCCTGGCCGCCATC
>JAERRP010000162.1 GCA_016735415.1 Desulfobacterales bacterium
GGGAGAGGTTCATTTGCACATCTTCGCCCTTCCAGGTTTGAAACAGAAGGCTCCCCTGCCCGCCCAAAAACGGTTCCCGCTCCACCAGACAAACCCCATAACCCTGATCCGAAAGGCTTATGGCGGATGCCATGCCGGAGATGCCGCCCCCCACCACCAGTGCCTGCGGGTTGATCTCAAGCTCTGTTTCCACCAGGGGTTCCATAAGTGCCACCTTGGCCACCGCCATGCGCACCAGGTCCCGGGCCTTTTGTGTGGCCATTGGGGGGTCATTTTTATGCACCCAGGAATCCTGGTTGCGAATATTGGTCATCTCAAAGAGGTACTTGTTGAGACCGGCGCCCACCAGGGTTTCCTGGAACAACGGCTCATGGGTCTTGGGCGTACAGGCCGCCACCACAATGCGGTTGAGATTGTTTTCGCTAATGACCTTGCCCATGGCCTCCTGGGTGTCCTGGGAGCAGGTATACAGGTTGTCGGTCACATATTCCACATAAGGGAGGGATGCCGCATAATCCCGCACGCCAGGGACATCCACCACACCGCTGATGTTGATGCCGCACCGGCACACAAAAACGCCGATCCTGAGGCGCTCACCGGCAATAACCCGTTCCTCCGGAAAGGTTTCCTGTTGGGTCAGGGTGTTTCGGGCTTCCTTCAGAAGGGCTCCGGCTTCGGCCGCTGCTGAACCGGCTTCCACAACAGACTGGGGGATATCTTTCGGCCCGGCAAAGGCGCCGCATACGAAAACCCCTTCCCGGGATGTGGCCACGGGATGAAATGAAGGACTGTCGCAGAAATGGCCCGCGGTCAGGTCAATATCCAGCCGATCTGCCAGTTCCGTCAGCGCTTCGGGGGTTTCCATTCCCACGGACAGGACCACCAGGTCAAAAGATTCCGTCGTGGGCGTCATCTGTTCGTTTACATAGGTGATGGCCAGTTCATCCCGCCCTTTGACGGTCTCAACGGCAGGGACACGGGATCGGATGAATCGGACCCCATGCTTATTTCGGGCATCGTCATAAAAGCGCTCGAAATCCTTGCCGTGGGTCCGCATGTCCATGAAAAAGATGGTACAATCGAGATCGCTGCCTGCGTGCTCCTTGGCAATGACCGCCTCCTTGATGGCGTACATGCAGCACACGGAAGAACAATAGGCGTGATCACAGCGGTTTTCTTCACGGGAGCCCACGCACTGGATCCAGGCGATTTTATCGGGTTCCCGGCCGTCAGACGGCCGCGTGAGGTGCCCCATGGTGGGTCCTGAAGCCGACAGAATGCGCTCAAACTCCATTGCCGTCATCACATTGGGATGCCGGCCGTATCCATAGTGGGTCAATTTGGAGGGGCCGAAAGGCTGAAATCCCGGCGCCAGGATGATGGACCCCACTTCCAGTTCGATGATCTCGTCCTGCTGCAGATAATCAATGGCATCCACACCGCAGAATTCCGTGCATACCTGGCAGCCGCCGGTTTTGAAATGCATGCACATATCCCGGTCAATGGCCGGGATGTTGGGAATAGCCTGGGCATAGGGGACATAAATGGGTTTTCTGCCCGCAAGACCCATATCATATTCCGAGGGAATGGGCTTCACCTGATGAACGGCGATATCTTCCAGCTTGATATGACCCGTGGGACAGACCGAGGCGCACGCTCCACACCCCATGCAAAATTCAGTCTGCACGCTAAAGGGCGTATCCACCTTCATCTCCACACCGCGCCCCGTGAAGCTGATGGCGTTATTGCCCATCTTTTCGCAGATGCGAACGCAAAGGCCGCAGAGAATACAGTCATCCCCCTCCAGCGCAAAACGGGGTTCTTTGATGCCGTATTTGAGGCCTAGGTCTTTAAGCAACGGTACATCGGGGCAGCGGGCCAGCAGTAACTCCACGATGAGTTTGCGCCCCTCTGTCACTGAGTCGGTATCCGTAAACACTTCCATCCCTTCCCAGATGGGGTAGTTGCAGGCGGTCACAAATTTGGTTTTTCGCCCGTCAAACAACTCAACAGTACAGAGTCGGCACATACCCGCGGGCTCCAGGGCCTCATGATGGCAGAGTGTGGGAATTTCCATGCCGGCCGATCTGGCCACGTCAAGGATATACTGCCCTTCCTC
>JAERRP010000465.1 GCA_016735415.1 Desulfobacterales bacterium
GAGTTTGATGAAGTTCTGGACGTCCTGTCGGAAAGCGACGAAAAAGCTTAAGGCCCGTCCCGGAAAAAGGGCCTTGATCTCATCGATCTTCTGCAGATCGCTGGGGTTGTCGATCGCAATCACGATCTTGTTGCCGTCGGTTCGCAGCGGCACCCAGCAGTTCCTTTCCAGAAAAGGGATGCGTAAACCGCGCATCAGTTCACCCGGCACCGGAGCGGCACTGTAGTACTCGATGAAAGGCACGTTATAATATTTCGAGAGGGACTGGCCCACGTCTTTTTTGGGAATTTCGTAGTCGCGGATAAGAACGTCTTCGATGATTTTTTTCTGCCGGCGCGCTTCCGCCACGGCCCGGTCCAACTCCTTCTGGGTCAGAAAATGGTTGTCCAGCAGATAACCAAAGCGGTTGGGACGGGGCTTGCCGGCCATCCGTTTCTGGTTGTAAACCGCAATGCCGATAATTTCGGCGACCTTGGCAGCGGCCGTGACGTCTTCGCTCGTAAACTGGTCGCCGCTCTTGCAGTTGATCAACTGCAGCACGCCTAAAAGGAATTTTTTAAAGACGATCGGATAGGCCAGCACCTGCCGGGTTCGAAAGGCGGTCTTCTGGTCCCAGCGGCGATCGAATTTAAGATTCGGCGATATGCGGTTGAGTTCGGCCGTATCGTAGACGTCTTTGATATTGACCGGTTTCTGTTTGCTGGCCGTAAAACCGGCAATACTCTCAATCGAAATCGGAATGCGAATCTCGGATATCTCCTGTCCGGACTTGAATCGCGATACCAGCTCGCGCGTCTTGCCGTCCACCACGAATACCGTTATGCGCTGGGACTTAAATAGGTGGGTGATATCTTCCTTGAGATCGATCAGAATTTCATCCAGGTTATTGGCCGTATAGATTTTATTGCAGATATCCTGAAGGTGATCCCGGTCGGCCACCTCGGATTTTAGACTCTGAACGTTGGTGTCTTTAGCCCGAAGGCCATCCGATTTCATATTCATGCTAAATCCCGATTCGTTTGGATTACGACTTTTTACGAACTCATCAATCGTCGATGGCGGGCGGCTTTAAAAAATAGTAGACCTTGCGCAGTCCGCCGCCGATCAGAAGGATCCCGAGAAGGCAGAAGCAAAACCACAAAAACAGTATTTCGAGGGCGTATGGTCCGGCCTGCCGCGCCTGGGCGATCTGGGCCATGCGCTGCGGCAGCATGATAAAAACGCCGATGCCGGCCGCCGTAAGGGCCGCGCCCCAGATCAGTTGCAGCACGTTTTGCTTGCGATCCATAGATGTTCCGGTTCGGATTCGAAAGTGGAACGGCCCCATCGAAGCTTCCAGCCACGGCATCCGGCGCCGTGATCGAAGGCGATTTTGTGGGCCCGAATCAACTATATTTATACGCCCAATCCATCTTTCAGTCAAATTGAACAATTATTTTGATGGCATGGATCATCTCCAAAAAGTTCAGGAGATCGGCTGTGTCAATTCCATCGAATATAGCTGAAGGTTATGGAAGAAAGACAACGGCTGATTACATAAGGCTGGGGACGTCAAACCGAGGGGCCGGCCTCGATCGTGCCGCGCTCTTTGAGTCGGACGACCACCGGAACCCCGGTGTCCTCCTGAACCTGGTTGCGAATCGTCTTCATGCGGTTTTCAAGCATCTTGATGGCATCCGAGAAAAAAGCATCCTCAACGGCCACCCAGATTTCCAGATAGACTTTTTCCTCGTAGCGATTCTCAAAAAGGCAGCAGTCCTGCGGTTTGAAACCAAGGGCGTTTTCAACGGCGGCCAGAACCTGCTGCCGGTGCACCTTGACCCCGCGGATGCAAACGAGGTGGTCGGTTCTTTCAGGCAGCCACTCGATGCGGGCCAGTCGGCAGTCGCAGGAACAGGGTTCGGTCACCATGCGGGCGCGGTCGCCGGTTCGAAAACGAATCAGGGGGAAAGCGCGTGTGGTGAGGGTCGTCAGGACCAGCTCGCCGACGGCACCGGGCGGCACAGGCGCACCGGATTCGGGCGCAATGATTTCCGGCAGAAAATGCTCGTCGTTCACATGCAGGCAGGAATGGTGTTTACATTCATAGGCCAGGGCCGGACCGGGGACTTCGCTCAGGCCGAAATGCTGCCAGCAGCTCACGTTCAGGGCCTTCTCCAGAAAGCGGCGCAGGGTTGGGTCCGCCGGCTCGCCTACCAGAATAAGGGTTTTCAGGTTGAAGTCGGTCAATTTTTGTTGGCCGGCATCGAGATGCAGGGCCACCTGGCGGGCATAGGAGGGCGTGGTCACCAAGACCGAAGGTTTGTAATCCCGCATGACCATGAGCTGCTTTTCGATGGACAGCAGGGTGTTGGGAATCACACTGGCCCCAATGGTCTCGGCCCCGCTTTTGTAATCGCGCCCCCAGTTGTCGAGACCGGGATCGAGGCTGATCTGCAGAATGTCCTCCGGCCCGACAGCGGCGTTTTCCAGGGCGGTGGCAACCACCCCCTGCCAGATCAGCAGATCCTGCCGGGTATAGCCGCTGACAGTCGGATTCG
>JAERRP010000638.1 GCA_016735415.1 Desulfobacterales bacterium
CCCCCCCCCGGGAGGATATCGGCGGCTTTATCCCCCTCACGCAGGGCAAAATTTACTAAAGGGGCCGGCCCATCCACGGCCGGCCGCCGGACCTGCTCCCGCCCATGGGCCTTTGCCAGGTTCCGGAGGGGCGACGTATATTTCCCCGGCTGAAGGTGGAAGACAATCTGGAAATGGGGGCTTTCTTCCGGAAGGATAAGGCCGAGATCCAAAAAGACCTGGAAC
The DNA here is from genome assembly GCA_016735415.1 of Desulfobacterales bacterium. Next base: position 226 of record JAERRP010000638.1, read on the forward strand.
ATGTCTTCAGCCTCTTTCCTATCCTGCAGGACCGACGGCATCAACAGGGCGGTACCCTTTCGGGCGGAGAACAGCAGATGCTGGCCATCGGGCGGGCCCTGATGGGCCGCCCCAAATTGCTCCTGCTGGATGAACCCTCCCTGGGGCTGGCCCCCCTTATCGTGCAACAGATTTTTGAAATCATTAACGATATTAATAAAGACGATGGCACCACGATTCTTCTGGTGGAACAGAATGCCAATATTGCCCTGCAAACCGCCAAAAGAGGATATGTTCTGGAAACCGGCCGCATCATCATGGAAGATGACGCTCAAATACTGCTGAATAACCCTGAAATCCGCACGGCCTACCTGGGAGAAAGCTAAACCGGCATTCGGTACAAGGTGTCCTCGCCCGGATCTGCATGGCTGCTTGCGATTTAACTGAATAAATAAATCATTGCATGAACCCAACCGCCGATAAAAACCTCCAGCATGATGCCATCGCACTGGCCAGGGCCTGGCAAAACCGGGCCAATGAATTGCTGACCGCGGAAGAGAAAGCGTACCAGAAACAAATCCAGCACCTGTTGACCCATCCGGAAGACAAGGTCACGTTGACCCGCATGCTTGACCGCAGTTTCCGCAGCAAAAATTATCGAAAAGTGGCGGACCAGGTGAGCACCCTGCTCCGCAAAAACGGTATCCCGGGGTTTTTCTCGCCGACCGAAAAAATCCTGATGCACCTGTTTCTGTCGGTGGGCCGTCATCTGCCGAATCTATCCATCCCCAAAATGATCGCCAAGATGCGGGCTGACAGCTCACGCTCCGTCATTCCCGGCGAAAGTGAAGTTCTTCGTGCGCATCTGGCCAAACGCAAGCGCCAGGGTATTCGAATGAATATCAATCATCTGGGTGAGGCCGTGCTGGGTGAGAAAGAAGCCGGGCATCGGCTGCAGGCCTATATCCGGGACCTGCAGGATCCGGCGGTTGAATACATATCGGTTAAAATTTCGACGATCTACTCTCAGATTCAAACCCTGGCCTTCGATCATACCGTCGAGGTCCTCTCCGAGCGCCTGACCCGACTCTATCGCACCGCCGCGGCCAATGAATTCGAACGGACGGACGGACGCCGGGTTCCCAAATTCGTGAACCTGGATATGGAGGAATACCGCGATCTGGCCATTACCACGGCGGCCTTCACCCGCACCCTTGATCATGACGAATTCAAGGAGCATGCCGCCGGTATCGTGCTGCAGGCCTATCTCCCGGATTCCTTCAATATTCAGAAAGAGCTGACCGCATGGGCCTGCAGGCGCGTTGCGGCAGGGGGGGCGCCCATCAAAATCCGTATCGTCAAAGGCGCCAATCTGGAGATGGAGCTGGTGGAGGCTTCGCTGTGCAACTGGCCCCTGGCGCCCTACGACAACAAGCTGGACGTGGATGCCAACTACAAACGCATGGTCCATTACGGGACGGACCCGGCCATCATGCCGGCCGTTCATCTGGGGATTGCCTCGCACAACCTGTTCGAACTGGCTTATGCCTGCAAACTGGCGGAGCGTAACGGTGTGACGGCCTATTTCTCTTTCGAAATGCTGGAAGGCATGGCCAACCATGTGCGTCGGGCGATTGAGGAAATGACCGGCGAAGTCCTCCTGTATGCCCCGGTGGCGTCTCGCAAAGAGTTTATTAATGCAATTGCTTACCTGGTTCGGCGACTGGACGAGAACACCGGTGAAGAAAATTTTCTGCGCTATGCCCCCAATCTCACCACCCGCTCCGAACAATGGGGTTTTCTCAAGGAACGGTTCCGGGCCGCATGCCGCCATAGGGATCAGGCCCCGGATAAGCCCAACCGCATCCAGGATCGCCGGCATGAGGAATTCCCCGGGAAAATGGGAACGTATTACGAGGGTGAATTCAACAACGAGCCGGACACGGACTGGTCGCTGGCGGCCAATCGCAAGTGGGCCCAGGCCATTCGCGACCGATGGCAAAAAAAGGCCGGCGATAGGTTGATTCCAATTCCGCTGGTGATCGCCGGGGAAGAAATTTTCGATGGGCGGCAGGTGC
>JAERRP010000397.1 GCA_016735415.1 Desulfobacterales bacterium
CCAGTCCCAGCAGGGAGAAGGTCATGGCCGTGGCGTCCCCGCAGATGACCCCGGTAACGAGCGGCACCACCGAGCGGCGTCCGTGCGTGATGGCCTGACTGACCACCAGGATAATGGTGGGCCCGGGGATCACCAGGATGATCTCCGCGGCGATGATGTACGCAATCCAGATTTCCAGGTTCATTTTGTATCCTCGTCTATAGGTTCAGGATGCGTCTTTCGTCGTGACGCGGGGGAACCGGGCAATCAGCACCACGGTGAGCACGGGAACCCAGGCCGCCCAGGTCAGGACCGTTCTTATCGAGTAGAGATCCGCCAGCCGGCCGATCAGCGGGGCCATGATACCACCCAGACCGAAAGCGAATCCCATCATGAGGCTGGCCACCATGGAACGTCCGCGGGGGGCCAGGGTCTGGGCCATGACCACACCCAGCGGCAGGGTCGCCAGGACAAAACCGCCGGCCAGCAGTGCGCCCGGATAACCCCAGTTGCCCCTCATCTGCAGAAAGAGCAGCAAAACAGGCGTCATCAGCACGTGCGCAAATAGGAATATGGGCTTAGGGCCGATGCGATCCGACAAACTGCCGGCCACAAGCCCGCTGATGGTACCGGCCACGGTGAACAGCGCAAAGATCAACCCGGCGGAAACAAGCGAATAGCCTTCCTGAACGAAGAGCAGGGGCATAAATGTCATAAAGGACTGCCCGGTCAGGGCTCGCAGCACCATCACCAGCCAGATCAGGGCAATCGACTTCCAGGCCGGCCCCAGGCTTTCCCGGACAGTGGCCAGAAAACCCTTGGCCCCAGTCGTTTCCACCAGGGGAGCCGGCAGGGTCAGGTAGAGATAGGCCGTCACCGCCAGTCCGAATACCATGGTCAGCGGCACCGCGCCAAGTCCGAAACGGACCGCATACCAGGTAATGAACAGGGGGCCGACGCCGAAAGCAAAAGTGCCGCCGGTATTGAAAATGGACATCGACAACCCGGCCCGGGGGCCGGCATAGACCGGCACCATGCCGGTGACCGCCGGATGAAACATGGATGAGCCCAGCGACCCCAGCGCGATCACCGCCAGCAGGGTCCAGAACCCGGAGGCCACACCGCAAAGGGGGATGAATACCACCGCCAGCGCCAGCCCGCCGATGCTGAACAGGCGCGAGGGGTAGCGGTCGGCCAGGTAGCCGGCCGAAGGCTGCACGATAAAGGCCAGAAAGCGGCTGATGCCGGCGATCACCCCCACCTGGGTCAGGGACAGGCCCATCTTATCCACAAACAGGGGAAACAGCGGCGTGGTGAAGGCGCTGTAAAAATCACCGGTGAAATGCACCAGCGTCAGGGCGAAGATCACCCGCATGTTGGTCTTAGAAGACATGTCGCACGTGTCCGGAATTGTCATGGCCGGAGACGCACCCGCATATGGGGTGGCCGGCGGACTATTTCTTCCGGCCCTCCATAAGAGCGGCCAGATCGGCGAACGGGTGGTTACCGGAGGAGGACGCGCGGGGCTCGTCGGGACGGACTTCCCCGTAGGCGGCGGCCGTCTCATGCCGCGAATGCTCGTTATCGTGGCAGTAAATACACAACAACTCCCAGTTGCTGCCGTCCGGCGGGTTGTTGTCGTGGTTGTGGTCCTTGTGGTGAACCGTCAGTTCCCGCAATTTTTTGCCGCTGAATTCCCGCCCGCAACGGGCGCAGATCCGGGGATAAAGTTTGAGGGCTTTTTCCCGGTAGGTTTTCTCCCGCTGGGCCTGGCTGCGGCGCGCTTCGCTCACGATTTGATCACGATGGTCACGGTCCGATGGGGTCTTGTGACTTGGCATAGGCATTCCTCATGGTCTCATTTCTTCGTAAGGCGGTTTCACCCGGGCGCCGATCATAAGGCAAGCCGCCTCCGTCATCAAGGTTAAACGGAACGGCCGACCGGTTTCAGTGCCAGGGCGTCCGCTAAACGCCTCAGGGCGAATCGGGCCGCCTGGCGGTCGGCGGCCGGCACGGCGTGTTTGCCGCTGCCGGCCTCGAACCGGATCGAAAGCACCTGCAGTCGGCCGACCCGGCGCTCGGCCTTGAGGTCGAACCGGGCCACCAGCTTTTCCCCGGCCAGTACCGGAAGGCAGTAATAACCGTAGATCCGACGGGCCGCCGGTTTGAATATTTCCAGGACCTGATCGAATTGAAACAACTGCAGCACACGCCGCCGGTCCCAGAGAACAGGGTCGAAGGGCGAGAGCAGAACCCCCCGATCCCGGCGGGGACGAACCCGTTTGAGACGTGCGGCCAGTTCGAAATCCCTCGACCGCAGCCAACCGGGCCGTTTTCGTCCGTTGGCGCCCACCAGCGCGCAGGGGACCACGGCGCCCGTTGCGGCCAGACGCTGCAAGGCGGCCTCGATGTCGGGTTTGAGTTTGTGAAGCCGCCAGGTTTGCAGCAGGGTGGCTGTTGAGGCCCAGCCGTGGCCCCGTAGCGCCTGGAGGAGGAGGACTTCGATCGCCGCCGGCGGCGAGATGGACACTTTACGCCAGCGTGCCGGAATCACCCGTTCGGTGAGATCATAGACCCGCTGGAAGTTACACCGCGCGCGAATGGCCAATTCACCCGCCGACCAGAGGGCGGTGGCCACCCGTTTGGCCAGCTTGAGATCCCACCAGCCCCGGCTGCCCCGACCGTCCATTTCCAGCGATCGCAACGGGCCGTCTTCACGCACACGCCGGCGGAGATCGTTGGCGATCCGGGGGTGTTGACCGATCAAATCCCCCCACCAGGGATGATGCCGGAAGGCTTTACGCCGGAAGGCGAACACCGGATAGAGTACAACCATTTCTATATAAGACTTTACTAACTTATAAAGTGAAAAAAGATCAGCTGAATTCAGATGAATGTTGAGGATGATATGACCACAGTTATGACCAAATTGCTGATGGATGATCATTATGTTTGATATGTAGGTAGTAAGAGCAATATTAAAACATAGGACATAACATTCTAATTTACCAATTGTTGATTTCGGGCTGCTGAATGTTTGTTTTGTTGATATTGGAATAGTTTTTGTCTCTTGACCAGTAAATGATGTGCTCTCTGTGAAT
>JAERRP010000917.1 GCA_016735415.1 Desulfobacterales bacterium
CGCCGTCATGCCTAAGACTCGAAGGGCGTGGATGGTTATCAGAACGGCCTGGATGCCGGCGCCGCCGGAAGAATCCGATCCGGCAATGGTCAATGCCGTGCGCATATGTCGCCTCCGCATTTAAAAAATCGCTTCGTTCCGGATACCATTGATCGGGGGCCTGAGAACACGTGCGCGGCAATGCCGGGAGGAGAGAAAAGGGGATTGGCGTCCAACCGCTCCGATTCCCTACGACAGTGCAAACTGCATCAGGTTCAATGGGTATGCTCTCAGTTCCGCCCTGCCCGGTAAGCATCTTAACACGATGCAAGACCAGAACACCCCAATCGGAATTGGAGAGCGACCATAACAAGCCCGCCTGTAAAAGGCAAGCCCGGATTGACAATGTCAGGCGCTGAGTGTTAACAGGAGACGATCCGCAGGCGACGGCTTTCATCCCGGTGCCGCCGTTTGCATCATCTGGGGGAGCCGGTTGACCGGCTGAGAGGAGGCCTTGCGTCTCGACCCCTATTACCTGATCCGGATCATGCCGGCGTAGGGAAGGCGATTGCAATTTTCTCCTCTCTTCACATATTTCTTTCCGCCCTCGTGATCCTTTGTGAACAATACTTTCTTCAGGAACGACCAGTGCTCGTCGTCAAAGGATTGACCAAGCAATTCAAAGGCCAGGCCGTGATGGAGGCTTTCGATCTGGAACTGCCCGGCAACGGCTTTACCGTCCTGATCGGGCCCTCCGGCTGCGGCAAGAGCACGCTCTTCGACCTGCTCATGGGGGTGGTCCCCATGGATGCCGGCACCATCCGCTGGCAGGGTCGGGCGGCACCTGATCTTGGGTCTCTGGCGGCTTACATGCAGCAACGCGATTTACTGCTGCCCTGGCTCAGCCTGGCGGACAATGCCCGCCTGCCGGCCGATATCGCCGTTGCCGGATCGGGCCGGGCCCGCGTGGCGCAGCTGTTTGAACGGCTCGGGCTGGCCGGTTTCGAGAACCACCTTCCGGCCATGGTGTCGGGCGGCATGCGGCAGCGCTGTGCCCTGGCCCGCACCCTCGTGTTCGAAAGAGATCTCGTTCTGCTGGACGAACCCCTCTCGGCCCTGGATGCCATCACCCGGCGGCAGCTCCAGCATCTGCTGCGCATGCTCCAGGAAGAATTCGACCGGACCATTTTAATGGTGACCCACGATATCGATGAAGCCCTCCTGCTGGCCGACGAACTTCTGGTGCTGTCGCCCATGCCCATGGTGGTGCGGGAGCGTTTTTTTCTGGAGATGCCCAAACCCCGCCGGGTGGATGACGCCCGGCTGACGGCGATCAAAACCCATGTGCTGAATCTGCTGGAGGCTGCGGAGGACCGATGAAAATTACAGGTCTCATACCGGTGGTATTGATTCTGGGTTTGGCCGGCATCTGGGAAGCCGGGTGCCGGCTGGGCGGCCTGCCCGATTTTATTTTACCGCCCCCCAGCGCAATCCTGAAGGTGGCCCTTCTGGAAGCACCGCGCCTGCTGCCCCATGCCGCCACGACCCTGGTGGAGATCCTGGCCGGGATCAGTCTGGCCCTGGCGCTGGCCATTCCGCTGGCGGTCGTGATGTTTGCCCGGCCTGTCCTGGAAAAGTCCCTGGCGCCGTTATTAATTGCCTCCCAGGCCATTCCCGTTTTTGCGCTGGCGCCCCTGCTGGTGGTCTGGCTGGGCTACGGCCTGGCCAGCAAGATCCTGATGGCCGCCGTGATCATTTTCTTCCCGATCACGGTCAGCCTGCTGGAGGGCTTTAAAAACTGCGATCCGTCCCTGCGAATCCTTTTTCGCCTGATGGGCGCCGGATTCCGGCAAACCCTCGTGCGGCTTTACTGGCCCTGGGCCCTGCCGTATTTTTTTGCCGGATTGAAAGTGGGCGTTTCGGTGGCCACCATCGGCGCCGTGATCGGCGAGTGGGTGGGGGCGCAAGAGGGGCTGGGCTACCTGATGATCCAGTCCAACGCGCGGCTCAAAACCGACTGGGTCTTCGCCGCCATCCTCTATCTTTCATTCATGGGGCTGGGGTTGTGGTGGCTGGTGGGCCGGCTGGAACGACGCATGGTGGCCTGGCGTTACGTCTCGCAATGAAATCGGAATGCCGATAATCCGATGCTCGGCCTCGTGACAAAGGGGAAACCACTTCACAGATGTGGCCGCTCCATGAATGATCCGCGACGTAGCGTGCAAACTCACGCAAAAGGTCTCGTAAAAAAAGCGCGTCAACCCCTTAAATTTCTTGGCCAGCCCAGAACCAACCAGACCGGCCTGTCCGGCCAAACTGAAATGCAGGATGAACGGAGGTTTTAAACGATGCGAAGATTGTGGGTTTTAATTCTACTTGTGTGTGTTTTGATGACATCCCCGGCCGCCGCCGGGGAACCGTTGACCCTCATGCTGGACTGGTTTCCGAACGTGGACCATCTTCCGATCTATGTGGCTCGGGAAAAGGGCTACTTCCGCGAGGCCGGTATCGACCTGAAGATCCTGAGTCCCTCGGATACGGCCGATGCGCTCAAACTGGCCATCGCCGGCCGGGTGGACCTGGCGGTGTCCTATGAGCCCCAGACGATCATCGCCGCCGCCGAGGGTCTGGAGGTGCGGGTGGTGGGCCGTCTGATCGCGCATCCTTTGACGACCCTGCTTTTTTTAAAGGCCCAAGGCTTTAAAACCCCGTCCGATCTGAACGGCCGCACCATCGGCTATACCGTCCCCGGCCTGATGGATGTGCTCATGCGGGCCTTTGCCCGGATCAACGGCATCGAGAACTATCGTCTGGTGAATGTGGGCTTTACGATTGTCCCCGCGCTGACGTCCGGGCAGGTCGACGCCGTGATGGGGCCTTTCAAAACCTATGAAACCGTCACCATGGCGGCCAGGGGGATCGAAGCGGACTATTTCGAGCTGGAGCGCTGGGGTATTCCGGATTACGACGAGCTGGTTTTTATCTGTGGCCCGGATGGGCTGGCGAAGAAAAAAGAGGCGATCAAAGGCTTTGCGGCGGCGGTGGCGCGCGGGATCGCCTTCCAGCAGGAGAACGCAGAGGAAGCCCTGGCGCTTTATCTCAAGGCCGTGCCGGAGGCCGACAAGGAAACGGAAACGGCGGCTTACCGCCTGACGCGGCCCTATTATGCCGTCAGGCAGGATCTGGATGCGGACCGCTGGCAACACTTTTCCGATTTTGCTTTGAAGTACGGCCTGATTCCCAGGGCGGTGGACGTCAAGCCGTTGCTGGTCGAGTGGGAATAGGCCTCAGGTCGTTTTAACCGAAGTTATTTATAACCGGTTCGAAACCTTGGCGACACCACGAAACGGCCTGAAGCGGCATGATCGAAGCCATTTTACAGCGTTTTTCAATCCACATAAGCCATATAGAGGTTAGGTGCTATATCCAGCAGATTCAGCTGTTTCAATTTTGGACAGTTCGTCTCTCATTCGATGCTCAGCATGCCATAAATCATGTGCTTGTTGCATGCGTAGCCAAAGCCCTGGACCGTTGCCTGCAAACTTACCAATCCTAAGCGCCATTTCGGTTGTGATTGGATGAGTACAGGCTATGACACGGTGTAACTGCTGTCGAGAAATACCCAACCGCCGTGCAGCTTCGCTAACTGACAGTCCAAGGGCTGGAAGCACGTCTTCACGCAGAACCGCACCGGGATGGGCAGGGGGGCGTTTTAAAGGGCGTTTAACGGAATACTCTCCCATGACTTTACCTCAATGATATTGTTCAAAATCGACCCGCAGTGCTTCACCTTCTTTCCACTCAAAGGTAATGCACCATGGGCCGTTGACGTGGATACTGTATCGTTTAGGTGCTCCATGAAGGCCGTGGAAATTAAACCCCGGCACATTCAAATCTGTTAATAACTCTGCTTGATCTAAAACTTCTAAGCGTCGCAGGCAACGTGATTGCAGATCATGCATCACCCGGCGAGTACGTCCTCGCTCGAACAGTTCAGCAAGCCCCTTGTGCTTAAAATTTATGATCATATTTTATATTGTAACATGCATTGTTACAATGTCAACAGTTTCGTTATACTTCAATAGCAAATTCAGGAGTAATAACCATGGAAAAACAACTTCGTGCAAGGGATATTAAACTTGTCCCTATTGGAAATTCAAAGGGGGTCCGTATACCCAAAGCTCTCCTCCAACAATATGGCCTTGGCAATTCCCTTTTGCTTGAAGAAACGGACAGGGGACTGCTTCTTCGTAAGAAAGAAGACAGCAAATTATCATGGGAAGATACATATAAAGTCATGGCAAATGAAAGGGAAGATTGGAACGTTTTTGACACAACGCTTCTTGACGGACTGGAGGATGAAGATTTTGAGTATTAAAAGATACGAAATATATTATGCTGATCTCAACCCCGCGATAGGAAGCGAAAAAAAAAGTGCGCCCCGTTGTCGTTATTAGTCAGGATGAAATGAATAAATATTTAGAAACCATTGTCGTATGTCCCTTAACCTCAAAGTTGCACCCACAATGGAGAACCCGACTCCAAATTAAATGCGTGAATAAAAAGGCCGAGATAGCCGTTGACCAATTACGCACTATTAGCAAACGAAAATTGAAAAAGAAAATTGATAAATTATCTAAGGTCAAAGCCGCTCAACTACGAAAGCTCATTACTGATATGTACGGCGAATAGCATCTCATCTTATATCATTGATTCAATGAGGTTGGATTGATGATTCTGGTCGACTCATCCGTATGGATCAATTATTTTAACGGTATTCCCACATGGCAAACAGACTTGCTTGACGGTTACCTTTCAAATATCCCTGTCATTATTGGGGATTTAATCCTTGCAGAAGTCCTTCATGGTTTCAGATCGAATAAGGATTATGAAACTGCCAGGGACTTGCTCAGCGCTCTACCATTTCGACAAATCGGTGGGTATAATGTCGCTATTCAAAGCGCCCAAAATTATCGAATCCTTCGGAAGTCCGGTGTTACAGTTCGAAAAACAATCGATGTAATTATCGGGACCTTCTGTATCATGGAAGGATTGCCCCTGCTTCATGATGATAGTGATTTTAATCCGATGGTATCCCATTTCTCCTTGAAGACACCTTCACCACTGTAGCTGGTGTATTATCTTCAACTCAATGATATCTATAGGTACAACGTCGCAAATGAGGATTTGGCGTGACGGTGTGGGGGGCTGTTAAATTAATTGCATGAATGATTCAAATTGTGTGTGCTACTCAACTGCCGTCAGATGTATGTCTGTATTCATTAGTCACTAATCAAAATTGAGGCCTCGGGTCCTTAAAAACATAGTAACTTATTTTATTTAGTACGTCCCACAAATCGTACAGCTCCTGAGTGTAGCGCCGCTGCGTATCCCGGGAAAAATCCTTTCGTAAAGCCGCTTCGATATCCAGAATCGTGGTTTTGTGCCCTTCGATCAGGTTGGAATGGTAGCTGTTGATGAAGCGCAGTCTGTCTCCCAGGGCCAGGGGTGTTTCCCTGGCAATGCGCCCCTCCAGGGTTGAGGAGGCTATGATAACCGCCTGGGCCATATCCTTGAGCTCGCCCAGCTGTTTGGCCGGCAGCGGCGGATGAAAAGAGAAGTCAGGGGATTGGGCAATCATGCAGTCAATCCATGTCCGGTTCCATATCCGGTTTAACTATCTGAAATAAATATTTTATTAATAAATTGAGTTAATATTAAAGGCCGGTACACTTCAAACGTTTATGTCTGGATTCAATCTTTGCTAATATTTCAATAGTTTCAATAAAAGTTTTGATCCAATATGTCCGGATTAGGCGGGGATTGGGGTCGCCCATTAATTATTTCCCTTTTAATCCGAATAATTGATCAGGCTAAGTTGACAACCCTCTGCAGTTCTCTTAAAGTCCTTCTATCCTTTTAGCGCAACACGCCGATTTTATTTCTGAATTACATATCGGCCAAATCTATTTCAAATTCTGTGGTGTTCCAGAGCAGACTGAAAAACTTGCGTTGATACTCTTTTGGCTTTGTTGAGGCTCAACGAAAAAAAACATTAAGGCGTATTACACACTTGTCCTTGTCGTTATTCTAATCTGGAGGAAATATATGAATTGGTCCAAAGCCATCAGCACGCTGGTGATATTGAGTCTTGTGTTGGTATTTTCAGTGAGCCTTCCTGCCACGCAATTTGCCGGGGCGGCGGACGCCCAGACAGAATCCAACAAAGCCCCCGGCGAGTTGGAAGCGCTTACGACCTATACCCCCGAACAACTCAGGGCCGCCTTGGCAACCCTCAGTGACGAAAATGCGCGCGAGCTTCTATTGGCGGCGATTGACCAACTTGCTGTAGGTGTCGCTGAAAAAGCGCCTGATGCGTCTGAACAAACTGGCATTGCCGGTATCATGCAGCACCTCGAAACCGTTTTTACGATGATGCCCCCCCGGCTTAAAGCCGTCATTATGGGTGTTACAGCGCTCCCGGCGGAAATGGGGCGCGTTTTCAATCAAATAACGGGTGGCAAGGGTGCGGGCCGATTATTTCTTCTTCTCAGCGGTATCATCGCCATCTTTCTGGCAAGTTACGGATTGGAGCGGTTTTTGGGC
>JAERRP010000736.1 GCA_016735415.1 Desulfobacterales bacterium
GTCTGGATAGCCGCGGCCGCGGCCGAATCGCCGGCGGCCGAGCCCCCAGCCTCCATCCGCAGCCGCATCAAGCGGCGCGAAATCCGATCGACTTCCGATTTAACGGCCTCGCCCACGACCTCGACCAGTTGGGGATCGGTCTCGACCCTGGTAAGATTTTCAAGTTTCAGTGCCCGCAGAACCTTTTTGGCCCATTTCACCCGCCCCGCCAGGGCTTTGCGTTTGAAAACGAAATATTTGGAACGGGCATGAAAGTTCCACACGGCTTCACGCATACCGGCCAGCGACTGGCCGTGGGCATCGGTGGCCAGCAGGAGGACGGAGCGCTCCGGCGGATCCTGTTTCAGCCGGCGGGCACTCTCGAGCAGCGTGGCAATACCGCAGGCCTCGTCACTTCCGGGTGATTTAGCGGCGACGTATACGGTACTGTCATAAAAGGCTTCAACAATCAGCAACTGCTCCGCCATCTTGGGATTGCGGCCGGGAACAAGGGCGAAAATGTTTTCAGCCGTAACGTCTTGCCAGTGTACATCGGCGGTCAAGACGACCTCCGGGGGAACGGCCGCGGCCAGGGCGGCCGGGTCACCGACGGCGTCCTCAAACGCCCCAACCGGCACCCACAGACGGGGAAATCGGATCGGCGTTAATTCGTCCTTGTCCTGAAAAAGGGATCGGGGTGTTTCCCCGCGATCGATATAGATCAAGGCCCGGGCACCGAGGTTGGCGGCGTTGTGCCAGTTGCGGCCCGAATTCATTTCCATCAGGACGATCGCACCGGCCACCTCCCGACCGTTGAATTCGTCCAGCCGTCCGCGGCCCGCATAAATCAACGGCCCCCGCAGGCCGTTCGGCGCGATTGTCCCCGGCGAGACCGCGTTGGCCAGCAGCGGATGGACCGTTATGCGGCGGCCGGTTGCCGGAAAAGCCAGGGCCGCGGCCGAATACCGCCGCACCGGCAGACGGAAACGAAAGCTGCCCACGGTTTCAAACCCCAGGCCCTCCAGGGCGCTGCGGATGTAAACGGCCGCGGCCTGGTTGCCGGAACTGCCCGTGCTGCGGTCGCCGAGCGCGGCCAGCGACCGGACATCCTGCATGAAAAGATCGTCCTGGGAGGCCGCCGCCACCGACAGGGGCGCAAGCAGCAAAAATACGCCGATCCAGCCCCAGACCGCAATAGCTGTCGTCCACGCCGCAAGGACGCCATGTGGTCCGCTCGGTGGCACCGCCTTTGGCATTGATTCTCCCGGACGGCCGCTTTGTTCGGCTCCCAAAAAGGGTTTAGGCGCTGCGTGCATCAATGCGCCCGATGGAAATGGTCAGTTCATCCCGGCTTTCAATTTTGTCGATCCGTCCGTCCCGAATCCACACCACCAGATCAGACACGTTCAGCATCTTGATATCATGGGTGGCGGAAATCACCGTGACGTTGCGCTCATGGCTTAAATTCTTAAGCAGGCTGATAACCTCTTCGCCGGTTGTCAGGTCGAGGTTCCCGGTGGGCTCGTCCGCCAGGATGATAGCGGGATCGTTCGCCAGGGCGCGGGCAATGGCCACCCGTTGCTGCTGCCCGCCGGAAAGCTCGAAGGGATTGTGCTGAAACCGGTCGCCCAGCCCCACCAGGTCCAGCAGCCCCATGCCCTTCTCAATGGCTTCGTCGTTGCGCATGCCGGCAAATATCATCGGCAGGGTTACATTCTCCAGTGCGGTCATCACCTGGATAATATTGAATGTCTGAAAAATGTAGCCGATCTTGCGGCAGCGCAACCAGGCCAGTTCGTAGGCGTCCAACTGAGACACATCGACTTCGTCAATGTAGACCTTGCCGGAGGTGGGTTTGTCCAGTCCGCCGATCATGTTGAAAAGCGTACTTTTGCCCGATCCCGAAGGACCCATGATGGATACGTACTGACCCGTGGGGATTTCCAGATCGACGCCTTTCAGGGCATGCACGGCAATTTTCCCGAGTTGGAAGGTCTTGGTTACGCCGGTTACCCGCACAATGTTGTTGGTCGTCGTCATGCCCTCAACTCTCGTATGGTCGTGTATTGCATTATTGTGGAGGCGCTTACTGTTCCACCCGCATGGCTTCCACCGGCTGCATGCGCGCGGCCACCCAGGCTGGGTAAGAAACGCCGATCAGACTCAACAGACAGCCGGCCGCCGTGGCGGTGGCCCGTGACAGCAGGATTGCATTGATCGGCGCAAGGACGATGGCCTGCCGGCCGAAAAAAATAAGCCCGTTGAGCAGGGCGAAAAAAGCACCGCCAACCGCGCCAACCGCGGCCCCCACCAGGCCCTGCATGCCGGCCTCGAGCAGGAAGAGGCGCAGAACGAAGCGATCCAGGGCCCCCAGACACTTCATCGTGCCGATCTCGCGGAACCGCTCGGTAACGGCCATCAACTGGGCATTGACGATGCCCACCGCGCAGACCAGCAAAGAGAGCATAACAATCCAGCGCTGCTTGGGGCTGCTGTCGGCGCGCCGGTCCCCGGGCGCCAGGTCGTAGCCGGAACGTATCAGGGCCTGCCGCAGTTCCGGCTCCCCGGTGGCCAGCAGTCCGTTGGCCATATCGGTGCTGACATTGACGAAACTCAGAAATGAAACCGCCAGCACCAGGCTCAGGGTCGTGATCAGCGAGCGAAAAAAACGGACGCGAATGCTGTTGTACGCAATCTCGATGGATTTCCCCAGCGGCAGAACCACCTGCCGGCGAATGCTGCTGGCGTTCTCACGGGGTTGTGTCGGGGTAACCGCGTTGTTCATGGCATACCAGGGGTACCTGACGTTATATTATAGATGTTAAGTCCTTGGGAAAAATGTCTACAGACAATGGCACTCATTTAACCGCAGATCAAGTCTGAAAGCACCCATACGCCGACCGGCGGGATGCATCGGCGCTTAAAATGTACGTTATTTTTGCGCGAGCCCTTAGTGGCGGCTCTCCGTATCTCGTTTGATTTTCCCGGCCCGCACCCGGTTGAAGCGGACCGGCAGGCGGCGCACCGGAATCGCGTGCTGCCGAAGCTGACCGGCGGTAAACATCTCGGCCGTCACCGGCGGCGCCTGCGGATGACCCTCCGTCCAATCCCGGACATAGGCTTCGAATTCGTCGATCTTGGCCATATAGACGGCCATATGCGCCGGATTGCCGATGGCGAAGCGATCGTTTAAGCCCTCGTAAATATGAAAATCGGGAACGTAAAGATAATTCAAATCCAGCGCGCTCGGATCGGGCAGCGGGGATTCGAAAAGAACGTCCGGACGGCAGCGAACGACCGCATCGTAGCGGATTCCGGTCTCCTGCGCGTATTGCCGCCAAAGCCGGTCGCAGGCTTTGAGACCCTGAAGCTGCTGCAGATAAGGCTGTACACCCACCTTGATCAGACAGTTCTCCCGGTTGCGCAGACGGCCTTCGTCGATCAGCCGGTCCGGCGCCGTCTTGAGAACGGTCGGTGCCAGCAACCCGGCCAGGCCGGCATATTCGTCGGCCGGCACGAACATGAAAAGATCGCAGGCCGGCAAGCGCTCCAGAAGATGGTGCCTGAGATTACGATGGGTTCGATCCAGCCCGCAGCAGCGGCCGGACATGCAGACCGCCACACGGCTTTGCGGCCCCAGCGTAAGCGGCGGCGCGGGTCGGGCCCGCTCGATGCGGCGATGCGCCAGCAGGGGATGATCGGTATTGAAGTGCCGTCGGATGACGGCGCTGGTCAGATTGTAGACGCGGTCTTTTTTCCGGGGTCGGCCCGGGGCCGGCATGGGGGTGTTGGGATCTTCGGTGTTCAGGGCCGGCCGGAATTCGGAACGCAGGGCGCCGCGCAGAAAAGTAGTCGGGATCTGCCAGTATTTCTTGCGCTGAACATAACCCCGTCGGCGTACATTGGCGGTTTTGACCAGATTGCACTGAATCCGGTAGGGGTGGTGGAAGAGGCTTATGAGATGGTTCAGGATGTGCTGGGCGTAAAGCCAGGATTCGCTGTCAAAACCGGTATAGTAGGGCATGAGGAAATCGAGGGTTTCCCGGTGAAAAGCATTGAAAAGGGCATCGAAATTATGACCCAGATTAACAGACCGGCCCTCTTCGTAATACTGCCAGTCGTAGCGCGTATAGCCCACGGCCGGCTCCCAGTCGAGCAGGAACCGTTCGAAGGTCCGGAAAGGGTTGCCGGTCAGGGGGATACCGAGCTGCCGCGCCAGTTCGATATCTTCGCTCACCCGGCAGTCGTCGTCCATGAAAATGTAGTAAAGATAGTCGCCCCCCTTCCGGCGGGCGCGTTTGCGGGCCTCCCACAGCAGCCGGTTGCGGCCCTCGTTCCAGCTGCTGCCGGGAAGATAGATGGCATTCTCCTCCTCCGCGGGTTGCTGCCAGGTAAGCAGCAGGACGTCGCTGGCCGCCCCCGGGATTTCGGGATAGGGCATGCGGTCGGCGGCTTGGACCAGATAGATGAAGGGCTTTATCGTCACGACAGCCCCGCCACATCATCCAGCCAGGCTTCCACCAGGGCGATCTCTTCTTCTCCGACCACCCCCTGACCCGCCAGTTGGCGGTAGACATGGTGGAGGTTGTCGCTGACCGAATCGCCGGAGCGCACCGCGGCCCGGATGCCGGCGATCATTGCCTCCGCCTCCAGATACAGGGGCAGCTCGGAGCGAAAGTCATCCATAAAATCATGTTCGTTGCGGACCTGACGCACGGTGGGGCCGGTAAACCCCAACCGATAGCCGGCCGCCCACATAATGGGTTGGGCCACATAACTGCGCAGGATGTCCGTCACCCGGAAATTCACATGGGCCGGCAGATACATGAGCGCCAGGAGGTCCCTGATGAAGGCGGTGTTCTGGGAATTGAAGGGCGACAGGGTCCCGGCGGCCAGCACCACCGGTGCCCGGCGATCGAAACGGCAGGGCGCATTGGTAGTCAGACGGTAAATGGCGTCCACGTCCGGATCGTCGTCGGCCAGGGCCTGCCAGACA
>JAERRP010000421.1 GCA_016735415.1 Desulfobacterales bacterium
ATTCACTGAACGCAGGACCCCTCAGCATCGCATGTTGACCAAAAAAAATTTGAGATCAATGGTAAATATATGACATTGACCTTCCATACAGACGCCGCGCAACCGGCCTGCAGGGCCTGGGCATCCTCATAAGGTGTCAGGGGCAGTTCAAGATAATGCCAGGTGCGAGGGTTCATGCGAACACATCCCGTGGATGCTATAGGTTGATCCTTCCGCACCGGCAGGTATTCGTCCCCCGCCCCGCACCGGAACGTCTTTTGACTTGTTTGATGATCATGCCCATTTTAGGGTGACCCCGAACAATGAATACAGGCATCGAAACCGACGACGCCGCCTCAAATTCTCAAGGGGTCCGTCGCCGCTCTGACGGGAAGGTGACCCATGTTCAACCATATTCTGATGGCCGTGGACGGCTCATCCCACAGCAACAAAGCACTCGAATACGCCCGCGGGCTGGCGGAAGGCTTCGGTGCCCGCCTATTGCTCGTGCATGCCTACCCCCATACCTCGGACCTGCTGGGGTACAAAGACTTCGAACGTCTCGTGGCCCGAAGGAAGGCCGCCGGCCAGGAAATCATCGCCACCGCCCGTCGCCGACTGGGTGACATCGAGGTCGAGATTCACGAAGATCTGCTCGAAAGCCCGGAAGCGGAAGCCATTCTGGCCGCTTCCCGGACCCACGCGGTGGACCTCATCGTGATGGGAACACGCGGGATGGGATCAATGGAAGGTCTCCTCTTCGGCTCGGTCAGCCGCAAAGTGACCCATCTGGCGCCCTGCCCTGTTCTGCTGATTCGCTGACCACCGGACAGGCATTGGGGAAATGGCACGTTCCACATCGTCCTGCTGAAACCACCGCAACCCGGGCCGGTCGGCCCCGGCCGTACAGGTCCGTCTTTGAACGGCCCCTTTTCAGGATCGGATCAAATCACTGATTCGCCCGGCGATGGTTTGACAGGCCTGGGTGACAACGCTCTCGGGATAGGCCTCCTGATAGGATTGGCCGGCATCGCCACAGACGACCACATTGGGGTCTATGGGAATGCTTCCCAGAAAATCGATTTGGGCCGCCCGGGCTGTTCGCTCCCCGCCGCCGGAGCCGAATATATCCACTTTCTCGCCGCAGTGGGGGCAGACAAAGCCGCTCATATTTTCGACCAGACCGAAAATATCCATCTTCAATGTGCGACAGAAACTGATGGACTTACGCACGTCCGCCAGGGAGATTTCCTGGGGCGTGGTCACGATCAAGGCTTTGGCATCCGGAATGGTCTGGGCCACGGTCAGGGGCTCGTCGCCCGTGCCCGGCGGGGAATCGATCAGCAGGAAATCAAGATCGCCCCAGTCCACATCGGCGATAAACTGGCGAATGGCCGAATACTTGATCGGCCCTCGCCAGATAATAGCGTCATCCTTGCTGGCCGTCAGGGATTCGATGGAGACCACCTTCAAATGATCGTTGAATTGCAGGGGTTCCAGTTTCTGGTTGGCGCTGACCCCCAGCATGCCGGACAACCCCAGAACCCGTGGTACGTCCGGGCCGTGAAGGTCCACATCCATCAGGCCCACCTTATGCCCCAGACGCGCAAGGGCAATCGCCAGGTTGACCGCCGTGCTGGTTTTGCCCACACCGCCCTTGCCGCTCATGATGACGAGTTTCTGTTTAATGCGGCTCAACGAAGCTTTGACTTCTTCGTCCTTATCCTGCGGGGGAGCCTGGCCCTTTGGGGCCGCGTTCGGGGAATTCATGATTTGTGTCATTGTGTTTCTCTCCTGCTGCGCGTTTACATCCTGATTCAGAAAACAACCCGGGCCGCCGCGTCAATTGGCGGCGGCCGGACGTATACCATGGAAGACGTCGCCGCCTGCCATCAACCCGGGGGCGAACCCCTGCGGGAACTGATGCGAAACAGTTTTTTGCTCCCGCAGGTCGGGCATTTGCGGGGGCGCCCGGTCCCCTGGCGTTCGCTCCAGCGTTTGGCACAACCGTCGCACTCGAAAATCCGCTCATGGGTGGTCATCTTGTAGTTGCCACCTTCGATGTTAATGGCCCTGCCGTTGATCAGGGCATCGGCCACGGTGCGGTGGGCGTTCTGAAGAATGCGCCCGAAGGTCGCCCGGGAAACCCCCATCTGCCGGCCCCCGTCTTCATGGGACAGATCTATCAAATCGGACAAACGCAGGGCTTCACATTCATCCACGGTCAGGCGCACTTCTTCCAGATCCACCATCGGGATACCCCGGGGTTTGAAATAGCTGACATGCGGGTTGAAGGCGACGATACGGTCTTTTTGCGGTCGCATGAAAGTCCTCCAAATTATGGGAATATACTCATAAGAAGATTAAATATACAACCCGCGGTACGATTGTCAAGACACCCGCTCCCACCGGGCGCGATGGACGATCGATCCAGCGGCAGGCGGCCGAAGCGGATCGGCTCCCGGGGATCAAAATGCCCTTTATGGATGGGCATGAAAAAAATGGATAATACACGGTCCACCCAGTTTTTTCAAAGGAGAAACCACTTCGCCGCTCAGGGTGTTGGCCAGGGTCTTGAAAAACGTCATGAGAGCGTAGCGGAAGCAAGGCCCAATGAGGCCCAAAAAGACCATTTCTGGACGGACATTAGCTGGCGGATCGGACAGGCGCTGCGGTTGACGGAAGGCCTGCCCTTGGCTATAGAGGCATTGCGAGTCAAAACTTTTTCCCCCTGGGCGCAAGCCCCCAACCCAGCCTGCGGAGGCGCTGCCATGACTTACGAAACCATCCTGGTCGAAACCGCCGATCGAATCGGCACCATCACCCTGAACCGTCCGGATCACATGAACACCTTCAGCACGCCGTTGGCCCGGGAGCTCAACCAGGCCCTGCTGGCGCTGGACGATGACCCGGCCGTTCATGTGGTCATCATCGCCGGCACCGGCCGCGCCTTCTGCGCCGGCATCGACCTTTCCGAGTTTGCCGGCAAGTCGCATGGCGATTACCGCCGGTGGGTCACCCGGATGGAAGTAATGGTGTCGACCATCGCCGAGATGCGCAAACCCGTGATCGCATCCGCGCGCGGATTTGCGGTGGCCAACGGCGCCGGCATCATCCTGGCCGCGGACCTGGCCGTGATTTCCGAGAAAACCCGCTTCGGGGTCTCGGCCGGCAATATCGGTCTGTTCTGTATGGGCCCGGCCGTTCCGCTCACCCGCACGGTGCCCCGCAAACGGGCCGTGGAACTGCTGCTGCTGGGCGATCTCATCACCGCGCAGCAGGCGCTGGAATGGGACCTGGTGAACCGGGTGGTGCCGGACGATCAACTGGAGGCGGCCACAGCGGAAATGGCTGCCAATCTGGCAGCCAAAAGCCCGGTCGCCGTGCAAATGGGCAAACAGGCCATCCATCGCATGGCCGACATGACCATCCCGGATGCACTTGCCTATTCCAACGAAATGTTCGCATCGCTGTGCGTTACGGAGGATGCCCGGGAAGGTGTGGACGCCTTTCTAAATAAACGCCCGGCGGTCTGGAAAGGATGCTGAAATTCAAGCGCCAAGCAGGGTTGGCAGCAGCATCGCAGCTTCCCGGACCC
>JAERRP010000085.1 GCA_016735415.1 Desulfobacterales bacterium
GCGCCTTAAATGCCTTTACGGGCGAAACCGGCCATGGCACTGATATTCTCACCGGCGAAAAAGGGATACGGTTCTCAGAACTTGCCGGAACCTACAAAAAAAACTGCGGTGGGTTCATCATTGTGGGGGACGAAAATTACGGTGAAGGATCCAGTCGGGAACATGCGGCCATGAGCCCCCGGTTACTGGGGGCAAAAGCCGTCATCGCCCGATCTTTTGCAAGAATCCATGAAGCCAACCTCAAAAAACAGGGCATTTTGCCGTTCACTTTCGCGAACCTTTTGGATTACGACAGGATCGGCGAGGATGACCGGATCAGCCTGGTGGGTCTTGAAGCTCTCAACCCCCATGAAGCGGTTCGGGCAATGATTCAGCCAAAGAAAGGTCCCGGCTTCGAGATTGCGCTTATGCACACCCTGACGGATGAACAGATAAAATGGTTTAAGGCGGGGTCGGCGCTGAACACGGTGCGGAGGTTAACATGACGATATTTGATCTGGTTATTCAAAACGGAACCATTCTGACCATGGACCCTGAAAACAGGGTCATTGAAAATGGGTGCTTGGGTGTATCGGGCGATACCATTTCCCATTTGGGGGATCAACCCCCCGAAGGCCATGATGCCTTAAAAACCATTGACGCCAAAGGCGGTCTCATCCTTCCGGGACTCATCAACGGTCATACCCATGCGGCCATGAGCCTTTTCAAGGGCCTGGCGGACGACCTTCCGCTCATGGAATGGCTGAATCGCTATATTTTCCCCGTTGAAAAGAACATGGATGCCGATTTTATCCACACCGGCACACTGCTGGCCTGCGCCGAGATGATTCTGTCGGGCACCACCTGCTTCTGCGATATGTACCTCTTTGAGGACCAGGTGGCTCCGGCCGCCTTTCAATCGGGTCTTCGATGCCTCGTGGGGGAAGTTCTCTACGACTTCGCCTCTCCCAATTACGGCGACCTGGAAAACGGGTTTGCCTACACAGAGCAGCTCATTGATAAATGGAAAGACAATCCCCTGGGATCCATTGCCGTGGAGCCGCACGCTCTGTTCACCTGCAAGCCCGAGCTGCTCCAGAGGGCCAACCAGATGGCCCTGTCCCACAAAAGGCCCCTGATTATCCATTTCGCCGAAACCCTGGCGGAGCTGGAAGAAATTAAAACGCGATATGGGAAGACACCCCTGGAACACCTGGAGGACCTGGGTATTCCGGGGCCGCATCTGATCGTGGATCACGCCGTCCATTTAAATCCATCCGAGATTGACAAAATGGCCGAGTACGGGATCAAAGTGGTTCACAATCCGGAGAGCAACATGAAACTGGGTTCAGGCATTGCACCGGTACCCCGGATGATCAATCGCGGGATAAGCGTGGGCATCGGAACCGACGGCGGCGCTTCCAACAACAACATGGACCTCTTTACGGAGATGGACATGGCGGCCAAGCTCCACAAGGTCCAGACCATGGACCCCACGGTCATGGATGCTCTGACCGTGCTGAAAATGGCGACCATCGAAGGGGCCAGAGCGTTGGGGCTGTCCCATGAAACCGGCTCCCTTGAAACCGGGAAAAAGGCGGATGTCATTGTGATTGATACCCACAAACCCCACCTGACGCCCATGTACAATCCTTTTTCCCACCTGGTCTATGCGGCCAGGGGGCAGGATGTGAGCCACACCATCATTAACGGCCGGTTGGTCATGGAAAACCGTCAATTACTGACCCTTGATCTGAAAGAGGTCATGGCGCGGGCCACGGAAAAAGCCACGGATGTCAAAAAATGGGTATCGAACCCGTGAGACATAAAGAAAATACCTACCCGGCCATCGGCAGCCGGCTTCTGGGGGTCCCTGAAGTATGGACCCTGGGGGTCAAACCCAATTTCCCGGACTACACACCTGAGGAACGGGAATTCATCAGAAAATCCCATATCATCCTCTACCCCACACGCAATTACGCCCAGTTCCTGACCACCATGGGGAAAAAAATTTTCCCGAGTCTTGAAACATACCTCTATGCAGACGAAAAGATTAAACA
>JAERRP010000095.1 GCA_016735415.1 Desulfobacterales bacterium
GATCTCGTGGTCAGCCAGGAGTATGTCACCCCGGCCGGCAGCTTCAAGACCCTGGACTACCCGGCCGCGGCCACGGGTCCCAAAGTCAACGACATCATGAAGGGCTCCGAAGGCACCTTCGGCGTGCTGGTGGAAGTCACCCTGAAAATCTTCCGCCATATGCCTGCAAATCGCCGCCACTTCAGCTTCATGTTCCCGACCTGGCCGGCGGCCGTCGATGCCAGCCGTGAAATCGCCCAGGGCGAATTCGGCCGCCCGGCCGTCTACCGGATCTCCGACCCCGAGGAGACCGACCGGGGGCTCAAGCTCTACGGCATCCCCGCCCTGGTCGACCGGTTTCTGCAAAAACGCGGTTACCAACCCATGCAGCGCTGCCTGTGCCTGGGCAACGTGGAGGGCGACCGGGATTATCCCCGCCTCGTCAAGCGCAAGATCCGTAAAATCGCCAAGCAGCACGGCGCCGTCTACCTGGGAGCCTACGGCAGTAAAAAATGGGAACAAACCCGCTACCTGGAACCTTACATGCGCGAAGACCTGAACGACTACGGCATCACGATCGACACCCTGGAGGCCTCCGTGACCTGGGACAAGCTGCAGGCCCTCCACCAGGGTGTGCGGACCTATATGAAACACCGGCCCCGGACCATCTGCATGACCCATGCGTCCCACTTCTACCCCCAGGGAACGAACCTCTACTTCATCTTCATCGGCCGTTTTGAAAGCGTGGACGATTATCGCACCTTCCAGGCCGGCATCATCGACCACATTCATCGCCACGGCGGCTCGCTGAGCCACCATCACGGCATCGGCCGCATGATCGCCCCCTGGGTCGAGACGCACCTCGGCAAGGAACAGAGGGACGGGCTGCGGGCCATCAAGACCCCCTTCGACCCCCGCCATATCATGAATCCCGGCGGCCAACTGGGCCTGGACCTCGATCCGGCGCAGAGGAGAACGCCATGACGACGACCGCCTCCGGAGGCGACTTGATTCTGGTATTCGATGCGGGCACCCAGTCCATCCGCGCCGCCTTGATCGATCTTAAGGGGCATATCCATCACATGGTCAAGACCCCCATCGTCCCCTACTTCTCCCACCGGCCGGGGTGGGCCGAACAGGAGCCGGCCTATTTCTGGGACAACCTGGCCGCCACTTCCCGCAAACTGCTTGGCGCCGATGGCGTCCATCGCGATCGCATTGCCGGCCTGACCCTGACATCCCAGCGCAACACCGTGATCAACCTGGACAGGAAAGGCCGCCCGCTCAGACCGGCCATCGTCTGGCTCGATCAGCGCAAGGCCGCCCAAACGGGCCGCCTCTCGCCCTTCTTGCGGGGAGTCCTGAAGGCCATCAACCAGTACACGCTTGTCGAAGGAGCCGAACGCGAATGCAAATCCAACTGGATCCGGCAGCATCAACCCGAGATCTGGGAGAAGACGGCCAAATTTCTCCTGCTCTCCGGCTTTCTGACCTACAAACTGACCGGCGCCTATCGGGATTCGGCGGGCAACATGGTGGGCTACCTGCCCTTTGACTACAAACGGCACCAGTGGGCCCGGGGGCGCGATTTAAAGTGGAAGATTTTTCCCATGGATAAATCAGTCCTGCCCACCCTGGTGAAACCGTCCGGGCTCCTGGGCCATGTGACCCGCCGGGCAGCGGACGAAACGGGCATTCCCGAGGGGCTGCCGGTGATAGCGGCCGCCACCGACAAGGCCTGCGAGGTGCTGGGGGCCGGGTGCCGGTCGCCTGAAATCGCCTGCCTCAGCTACGGAACCACGGCCACGGTCAATACAGCCAACCCCAGGTACGTCGAAGTACAGGCTTTCATGCCGCCTTACCCGAGCGCCCTGCCGGATTTCTACAACACGGAAGTGATGGTGTACCGGGGGTTCTGGATGGTCAACTGGTTCAAGAAGGAATTCGGCCTGCGCGAAGAGCAGATCGCCCGTGAGCGCGAGGTCCCGCCGGAATCCCTTTTCGATGAACTGATCGGAGATATTCC
>JAERRP010000625.1 GCA_016735415.1 Desulfobacterales bacterium
AGGGCCTCGCCGTCGTCATGATCGAACATAACCTGGGCGAGGTCCTGAGGGTCGGGCATCGTCTGGTGGTGCTGGATAACGGCCGCAAAATCGCGCAGGGCGATCCCCGCGAAGTCATGCGCAGGCCGAAGGTGCGGGCGGCCTATATCGGCCAGGAGGAAAAAAATGCTGCGACTTGAATCTCTGAGTTGCGGCTATGGCCCCATGCGGGCGGTGCACAATTTGGATTTCGAAGCGCAAACCGGCCGGATTTCGGCGCTTCTGGGCGCCAACGGCGCTGGTAAAAGCTCCACCATTATGTGTATTGCCGGTCATGTTAAGGTTTTCGAGGGCCGCGTCGTTTATGATGATAAGCCCATCAAAGACTGGACGCCCATGCAGCGGGTCAGGGCCGGGATCGCCCTGATTCCCGAGGGCCGACGTCTTTTCAGTGCCCTCACGGTTCGCGAGAATCTGGTGGTGGGCGGCTATTGCCGGGACAAGGCCGACACCGAGGCCGGAATCGATCAAATCCTTCAAATGTTTCCCCGTCTGGGGGAGCGATTGAAACAGCTGGCCGGCTCGCTTTCCGGCGGCGAGCAGCAGATGCTGGCCATCGGCCGGGCGCTGATGAGCCGGCCCCGACTTCTTCTGATCGATGAACTGAGCCTGGGACTCATGCCCAAAGTCATCGACAGTTGCTACGCCGCCATCACGGATCTTAAGGAAAAGGGCATGACCATCGTCCTGGTGGAGCAATCCACCCGGCGGGCGCTTGAAGTGGCCGACCAGGTAACGGTTCTGGAAAGCGGCAAGGTCGTCTGGCGGGGAAGCGCCCGAGAGGCCCGGGAATCCACCGCGATGATCGATGCCTGCCTGGGTCTGACGCAGGCGGAGCAGGGCCAGGGGCAGATTGCTTCGACATAATCCGGCGATTTATTGATAAACGCGTGCGCTTGCTTTTGCGGCCCAAGATTCGGTTCAAAATGCTCATTTACTACCTGAGGCCTCCCGTTATGCGGGAGGAGACCCACTGGTCACCATGATATTGTGTAATTTATTTCCCACTTTTAGTGAATTCAGTTCTTGTTTTTTCCCATTCACCATCCCTCCAGGCGTCGAAATTTTCACGTAAACACCCGCCAGCAAAGGAACCGGCAGTAAAATATTGAAATTGCGTGATTATTGCATGCATGGATTTATTTGACCCATATTTATACCGGAAATCAAGAACTGAAAACAGGTCATGACAGCTGTTCCGGGGAAATGGCGGAAGGCATTGGAGCGGACTAGAAAGCATAAATTCTGCACCAGTCTGACCAGCCGAACATAAGGATTCATGCACTCTGGCTTCACCGCAGGGAAAGATTAACGCAATCCAAAGGAGGGTTTGGATGAAAAAGAGATTGTTGATTTCAGGCGTTTTATTTTTATGTTTGACGGTTCCATTTGGCGCAACTGTTTTTGCTTACAATGGTATGGTGTCCTTTGGCGACAGTTTGTCAGACAACGGACCGGCGGACGGTTATGGGTTGGGGGTCTGGTCCAACGGACCTGTCTGGGTAGACTATCTGGCGGCCGACCTGGGGGTCGGGTTGCTGGATATGGCCTACGGTGGCGCCCGGACCGATTATCATCCCGCAACTGATTCCGAGGTGTGGGGATTTGGCTGGCAAGTTGATGAATACATCAATAATATCGGCACGACCAATCATGATACACTTTATACGGTTTGGATCGGCGGCAATGATTTGTTGAATATATCAGGCGATCCGGTCCCGGTCATCACAAATGCCGTTACGAACATCTCACTGGGGATCAACAGCTTAATCGGTGCCGGGGCTGAAAATATTCTGGTCATGAATATGCCGAATCTGGGTGCCACGCCATATTTAAACGGGCAGAATCTGGAATATGGTTTTTATGATGATCCGGTCGGGGGCGAAATGCTGGCCGACGCATTCAATGACGCGCTCGATCTTGCCCTTACGCCCTATCGAACCGCCATCAATTTATTCGAGGTGGATGTCTTCAGTCTGATGGAGGAATGGGCGGCTGAAGAACTTTTTGACAATCATGTCAATATGCTGATAGTCAATCAGCCCACCGACGATTCTTACATGTTCTGGGATGCAATTCACCCGACCACCTATGCCCATAGCTTTATTGCGCAAGCGGCCTTTGATGAAGTCGCTTCCGTCCCCGAACCTGCCATAGTGCTTCTACTTGGCACGGCTTTCCTTGCCCTGGCAGGCGCAAGTAGAAAAAAGTTCATGAAATAAACTTCATCCATATGACAATCCCAAAGCCAATCGGTCCTGTGGGCCGATTGGCTTTGGCGTTCAAGATGGGTTGAAAGTTACGAACCAACGGCTCTTGAGGATCTTGATTGTCATCCGCATCGTGTGCTTTTAGAAAAACCAATATGTAAAGAATGGCCCTGTTTATACCGGGAAACTGCGGCCTGCCGCCATCGCATGAACCGCAGGGACCAGTTGTGTCCGGCTTGCGCGGTCAACGGCACGCACGAAACCCTCCCAGTCGGCCTGCTCTTTTTTCCAGCCTGAACGGAT
>JAERRP010000445.1 GCA_016735415.1 Desulfobacterales bacterium
AACAATTGCAGAAACAAAAAGGTTAGCCGCAGGTGCGCAGGAGCCTGTTTGGCATGAAGGCGGCGCCTACTTTGAATATCAGCGATTAGATCTGTCCATTAATCAGAGGAATCAAAATGAACAGTTCCAGTATTTTATCCATTATAACCTTCGTTTACGGCGCGGCTGTTTTTCTTTATCTGTTTGACTGGGTCTTCAAAAAAAGTTTTGCCGGCCGCATTGCCACGGTGGTTACCGCTTTGGGATTGGCGGGCAATACCGCCGGCATCCTTTTGCGCTGGGTAGAATCCTATCGTCTGGGCATCGGGCATGCCCCGCTCTCCAATCTCTACGAGTCCCTCGTCTTTTTCGCCTGGTGTATTGCCCTGCTCTACCTTTTCGTTGAATGGAAATACAAAAAACGCGTGTTCGGGATCTTCAGCACGGCTTTGGCGTGTGGTGCCCTGGCCTATGCCTCCCTCAAACCCGATCAGATTCAGCCGCTGATCCCGGCCCTTAAAAGCAACTGGCTGATCGCGCATGTTTTTACCTGCTTTATCGGCTATGCCTCCTTTGCGATCGCGTTCGGCATCAGCCTGATTTATCTGCTCCGGTGGTTCGGGGGAGGCGCTCTGAGGGAACGACTCCCTTCGGACAAACTGCTGGACGAACTGACACACCAATTGATTATGTTCGGCTTCATATTCCTCTCCGCCGGTATAATCAGCGGAGCGGTCTGGGCCAATTCAGCCTGGGGACGCTATTGGGGATGGGACCCCAAGGAGACCTGGTCGTTAGTTACCTGGTTCGTTTACGCCGGACTGCTGCATGCGCGTTTAATGCGCGGGTGGCAGGGCAGCCGAATTGCGGTAATGTCCATCGTCGGCTTTCTGGCCGTTCTGTTCACCTATTTCGGGGTGAACTATCTGCCGGGGCTTCACAGTTACGGGGCCATGGGCGGGTGATTTGGACTTGACATGTCAAGGGGCGGCAAGGTAAAGAAAGCCATTTTTATATAAGTAAAAGAGAGATTAACGGTGGCTTCCGGCCTTGTTAACCGTTAGTTTGCCAATAAGGGCCTCGGCCAGAATAAAATACACGATCTTACTTGTCTTTTTGCCCGTGTTCGATGTTGCCGTAGAGGCTATAATCCACAAGGTTGTGCCCTCGGATGCGCCTTGAACACGAACAAAAAATCCGGCTTCATCGCTGTTTATTTTATGCTGGCCACGGCCTTAACCGTCCGCAGCGCGAATCTGCCGGGTGAGCCGGATGGTTTTTCTTTGTGAGGAGCAACGCATCGCAGCAGCCCCCTGTCGTGGAGGTGCAAGCCGGTTGATCGGCCGCACGGGTCCTGGTTGTGTACCGAAGCGAATACCCGAAAAGGGCGCTGAATATTCGATTGGTTTTTGGCGATAGTCTATCAACTTAAGAGCAGCTTGGAGGGTCCCTGATTTTGACTGCCTTCGGTTTGTGGAAAGCTGACAATGATTTCCGGTTTCCTTAATCATTTTCAACGATTCCCCAAAACGGCCGCAGGCATTTGAAGGGATTTTTTCATTCTGTATCGCAGCCGGACGGAGTATTCATGAGCAACGCAGATGAAACCAGCAAAAAGGATCCCGCGGGCGGGAAGGACGGATTGCCGGACGCCCGTGCGGAAGTCGGCGGCCCCATCATCTTGTTTTTCCTGATCGGGTTTACCCTGAGCCTCGTCGTGGGATGGGTTATTTTCCCCAAGTTACTTTACTCTCAGAAAGAGCAACCGATCGATTTCAATCATAAACTGCATGTCGAAATGGATGAAATCGATGGCTGCGAAAGCTGCCATTTTTTCCGCGCGGACGGCAGTTTCTCGGGCGCGCCCCAAATGGCCCAGTGCATCGACTGCCACGATTCGATCGTGAGCGATACCGAGAACGAACTCGTCTTTTTCGAACAGTATGTCCAGAAGGAACGCGAAGTTCCCTGGCGGATTTATTCCAAACAGCCCCCCTGTGTTTATTTTTCACACGTTGCCCATGTTCAGACGGGCAAGATGGACTGCGTCACCTGCCACGGTCATATCGGCGAATCCACCAGCCTGCCGGTTTACGAGCAAAACCGCATCTCTCTGTACAGCCGGAATATATGGGGACACAATATCGGCGGCTTCAAAACGAACACCTGGGATCGCATGAAGATGGATGACTGTTCCGAGTGCCACGTCCGGGAAGGGGTGCGCCAGTCCAGTGTTCAAACCCTCAAGGGCGGCTGCTTCGTTTGCCATAAATAGCGAATCGATCCCAGTGATGAAAACGACCGCAGTTAGGAGGCAAGAGGTAAGTCGATGAAAATAGACAGAAGAAGCTTTTTGGCGCTCAGTGTCGGCGGTACTGTGGGGACGGCCCTAACACCCCTGCCGTGGAAAATTCAGGACGATGTGGCCATCTGGTCGCAGATGTGGCCGTGGACACCGTGGCCGGTGGACGGTGAAAATACCTTTGTCAACTCGGTCAGCACCCTGTGTACGGACGGCTGCGGCATTACCGTGCGCAAGGCGGGTGAGCGGGCGGTCAAAATCGAAGGGATGGAAACTTACCCGATCAACGCGGGCGGGATCTGCAACCTGTGCGCGGCCGGCCTTCAGAAACTTTACGGCCCGACCCGCATCCTTTCTCCCCTTAAACGGGTGGGCGCGCGCGGTCAGAACC
>JAERRP010000070.1 GCA_016735415.1 Desulfobacterales bacterium
ATTCTGGCCTGCAGTCAATTCGTCGCCGACGCCATTGCCGCGCGTTTCCCGTCACTGGCAGCGCGTTGCGAACATTTTACCGCAAACCTGCCAGCTATCGCCAATACCTCCAAGAGCAGATCCCATCCCATCTTGCCAGCCGTGTGCACTTCAGGGGGCCGCTTCCGAATGAATCCCTGCCCGACATCTACCACAAAGCCGATCTGTTTGTGTTTCCATCAATCTGGGACGAACCTTTCGGGATGCCGGTGGTGGAGGCCATGGCCAGCGGCTTGCCGGTCATTGCCACCCATGCGGGCGCCTTTCCTGAAACGGTCCACGATGGAAAGTCCGGTCTGCTGGTCGAGTGGGGCAATGCCAATGCGCTGGCCCTTGCGCTTGAGCGCCTTTTGGTCAATCCTCAATTGCGGCGTGACATGGGAGCGGCCGCCCGCCGCCGGGCGATAGGTGAATTCAACTGGGACCACATCGCGGAAAGGCTGCGTGAGCATTATCGCGCGCTCATTTTGAGGTAATGCGGGTGAAGATGACAGTGTTTCGATTGCGGCCAAAAACGGCGGCACAGGCAAACCGGCGTAAGCGTGCAAGGGCATCATCGCTTGCCCGGCCGTCGGCGGTTGGGGATCGGTGGACGAAGTATGCCCTGACTCGGCGGGATGACCGCTCCCGGAGGGTTTTTCCGGCAAAGCGGTGATGCTGACCGGGCCGAATTCGACCTGGCTGTAGTAAGTGATGAACGCCACGCCATACTCGGCCGCTGGTATGGGTGCCCCTTCACGATCGGTCAGCTCCACCCACGCTTCGGGCTCATCTGTCCCTGCTTCCCACCACTTCATGCGCTGGTGGTAGGATAGATGTTTGCCGTTCTGATCCATTTCGGGCCAAACCTCGGCAACAATGCGATATTTACGATCAGGCTTCATGTCGAAGTTGCGGTAACTGCTGACCCAAACGGGTTCATCAGGACCAAATTTGTAGGAGAACTCATTGCCCACACCGCCGTAACGTCCAAAAAACCACACCAGGCTGAAATTCCATCCCCGGCGCGGGGAATACCCCGGACGATCGGGGCGCCCGCCCCACAGCGGAAAAATTCCAAAGCCATATTTACGATCCTTGCTTGTCTTATGGCGATAAATCAACTCGGTTTCCACTCGTCGGCCGGCTGCAAAGGTACCGGCCACGACTAGAACTCTGTCCCAGCCCTCGTGGCCGGGTTTGGGTCGCACGCGGTAATCGCCCTCCGGGCTTTGAAAGGTTTCCCAGAAACCATCCTCCACCTCCAGGTCATTTGCCTGCTGCCAGTCGATCTCGATCGGTAATTGGATTTCGGCGGGATTGTAAGCGAAGAATATTTTCTTAATTATGTTTTGCGGCTGGCTTTTGGCCACCCGAAGCTCTACCTGGTTGGCGCCGACCTGGAGTTCATCCGCATAGAGTTCGGTGACAAATTGGGAATTCGGTGCCCGCGGCTCTCCATTCCCTGCCACTTTCCAATGGCCTCCGTTAAGGCGATATTCGATCTGTTTTACGTCGGGCGACATCTGGCCGGTGATGTTGGCCGTGAAGTCTGCCGATCGGCGCGAAAACTCGCCCGGTGCATGAAAGAGGGTAATCGGCTCCTCTCTTTCTGAGAACCAGCAGCCCGTTGTGAGCGCCAAAATAGTCAACAGGATCAGTGCGGTTCGTTAGGGGTTGAAGCCTTCATAAAAGGAAAAACGCTGATTCGTTCGATCTTTCCTTGTGCTGCCGACCGGTGCCGGCTTAAACACCGATTGCTTAAAATGTTCGGCCCATTCGACGAAATCAGGAAAAATCCCCGCCAGAATGTCCACGGCCATGCGGCCGGCATTGTAGTTATGAAGCCACCAGCGCTCTAAAATGACCTGGCAGCGATGACGGGTTTGTCCGGGCGGTAGATGGCGCCTTAACATTGACCAGTACTCACGGTACAGGCGCCAGGTGGGAAAACTGGCCTTGCCTGCTAAGGCAGCATCGTGCCATCTTGCTCGATCTGTGGGCTTCAGCGTAGATCGCGTGTAGCGGTCCTTGTGATCGCGGACAATTAGCAACGGCTGTCGAACCTGGATAAAACGGCCCCTCAACGCCAATTCTGCCAACAGCGCACGATCCGATCCATGAAAGCTCTGAAGCAGAAGCGTTTTCTCCAGCCCTGAACGACGAAACAGGCCCATAACCTCATAACAGGGATGAGGGCGCAGCACGAGGGCGGCAAAGCGCGTGGCTGG
>JAERRP010000553.1 GCA_016735415.1 Desulfobacterales bacterium
GAGTTTCGGGTAAATGTTGGAGAGGGGCTTCTTGACGGTCTCCACCGAGATGAAGAGTTTGGCGGCTATTTCCTTGTTCTGCAGCCGCCGGGCCAGCAGTTCGAGGACGTCGAGTTCGCGGTGGGTCAGGGGCTCGACCAGGGGCGGGGGGCTTGCATCACGTGCCGCTTCCGGCGCAAGGACCTGCGCATCATCCTTGAAAGCGGCCAGGATTTTTTCGATCTGGTCAACGGCGACATTCTGTTTTGACAGCCGCTTCAGCAGATCGGCCATGGGCCGTCCCGATTCAACGAATGGGCGGACCCATCCGCGGGGGCCGGCCAGCGCAACGACCTCCTCCAGAACGCTTAGCGCCTCGTCGTCGCGTCCAAGTTTTTCCAGGGTCAAGGCTTGCAGGACCAATATCTCTATCGTATGGCAGGTGAAGTGCAAGGCCTCGACCTGCTGTCGCAGAGCCCCGAGCGATTCGAGAGCCTTTCCCAAGTCCTCGTCGGTTCCCGCCGCGACTTGTACGCGGGCTTGCGTCATCGCCGGAATCTCCAACCAGAAAAGCATGCCGGGCGCATGGGACACCCCTTGATATGACCGTGCCCAATCCATTGCCGGCTTTAAGTCGCCCTGCAACAGCGAATGTCGCGCTCGGCAGGATTTGGCCACGGCAAGGTACTGGGGATCATCCGTCTGTTGGACGAACGCCCGCAGTTGCTCCAGTGCGTCCGCGGCATCATCTGTAAGCTGTAAGGCCTGATAGACCAAAACCAGCCCCGCCAGAGCGTCGACGGCAGCTCGCCGGTTGAGTATATTTCGCTTTTCCGCCGCGAAGATGAACCCCGGCAAGGCCTTGTCGAGATCGTCAGCGCGGAGCGCTGCGTTCGCCTCCAGGTAGTGGCTCCAGGCCTCAGCATAAGCGAGGTCTCCTTTTACGGCCACTCTTCTTAATCGGTGCGTCGCTCGCACCGCCGCCGCCAATTCGCCGGAAAGCATGCAAATGTAAATCTGTGCTGCAAACAACCGGGAGAGATACACGACTTCCCCCGAACCAGTCGTATGGATTTGCTCCTCGATCGACTCAATCGCCAGCCGCCCCTCACCGATCATATGACGGGCCAGCGCGAGATATAGCTCGGTTCGGCTCGCCAGCAATCCGCGTTTTTGCGGGATTTGTTTCCGCGCTTTTTCGAGCCGCTTGCGCGCGCCGGCACTATCGCCCTGAAGGAAAATCAGGAGAAGACCCCGGTGGAAATCCAACTCGCCCAGCAGGCCCTCGTCCGCCGTCTCGTCGGCGAGCAACGACGCCACCCGCTTGATGAGCGCAGGCATCTCCGGGAGCCGGAATTGCTCCACCAGTATGAACAACTGCACCATCACAAGTTTTGGTCGTTGCTGCATGATCTCCGCCGGAAGCATCTTGAGCCACGCCTGGAGAACGTACCACTTCTCCTGATCCATCATGGCGAGCCGATGCCGTTCCACGATCTCGGCCGCGCCGACCGCATTTCCAGACGCCAAGGCATGATGAATCGCTTCGTCTACAAGGCCTTGGGCCTCGAACCACGCGCTGGCCCGCGAGTGGAGCGTGGCGATTTCCTCGCAAGTCCATCTCCGATTCAGTTGATTCTGGAGGAGTTTCTGAAACTGATGATGATAGCGGAACCACCGTTTTTCAGCGTCCAGGGGAATCAAAAACAGATTTTCCTTTTTTAACCAGGCGATAAACGCCCACCCGTCGATTTTGCATGTATGCGGTTCCACCCCCGGCACACTTGCCGCCTCGCACAACGGGCCGCAGAATCGATCTAAAATGGCGCTACCCAGAAGATATTGACGGATTTCCGGTGGCTGGTGGGAGAGAACCTCATTGAAAAGATATTCCATCACATATTGGGCGTCTACATGCGGCTCGAGCAACACGGTATCGATATCGCCCCGGTGGCGCATGGAAAGGGTTGCCAGATGGATACCGGTCACCCAGCCCTCGGTTTTTTGTTCCAATGCCAGGGCTGTGGACGGATCGATCTGAATTCCCAGCAACTTGTTTATAAACGTCTCTGTTTCCGCCGCCGTAAAGCGCAGATCCTGGGTTCGGATCTCGGTCATAAGGCGCTGTGCACGTAGACTGGAAATCGGTAAAAAAGGATCGCGCCGGCCAACGATTACCAGATGAAGGGCCGGCGGGGGATATTTCAGGATTGCGGCGATCAGATTGTGGACCGCTGTTTCCTGGATGCGGTGATAATCATCCAGCACCAGGATAAAGGACGGTCTGATCCGATCCAGTTCATTCAGCAGGTTGGTGCTTAAAACGGTGGTGG
>JAERRP010000483.1 GCA_016735415.1 Desulfobacterales bacterium
TTGCGTCCGTTAGTCGAGACAATAGGCCGGATTGCGGTGGAAGCGCTGGCGGCCGAACAGCCCGGCGCCTATGACGCGGTCGCGTGCATGGAACTTCTGGAGCATGTCCCCGATCCGACCTCGGGGGCGGCAGCCTGTGCACGGCTGGTACGCCCCGGGGGGCATGTGTTTTTCGCCACCCTGAACCGGACGCCGGCCGCCTACCTGCTGGCCATCGTGGCGGCCGAAATGATCCTGCGCATCGTGCCCGCGGGCACCCACCGGTACAAGCGCTTCATCCGACCGGCCGATTTGAGGAACTGGGCTCGCAATGCCGGCCTGGATGAAGGGGCTCTTGCCGGAATGCTCTACCTGCCCTTCCTTCGGCATGCCTGTATCGTCAAAAGCTGCGCCGTCAATTATCTGGCCCATTTTCAGCGCCGCTGACAGCCCACGGCCCATTGACCTCTGCGTACGAATCCATTATAAAAACACGTTTCGTGTGCGCGATCGACGGATCGATCGGCCCCTGGCGCGACCAGCGGCCGTTTGTTCGCGGGATTGCAGCATGCCTATCGGGTTAAGGAGCAACACTTTAGATGATCGATACCCCCAAAGCCTCCCCCGCACCGCTTCTTCTGCTGGTGCCCGGCATTAAGGGCGCCATCGGTTCCACCCTCTGCCTGGCGTCCCGAATGCGGCCGCACCATCCCGAAGCCATTCTCCCTTATTTGACGGCAACGGACTTCATGGCCCCTTCCGATTTTCCGGCCATTGAAATGGCCGGGTGGGACGTCAGCACCGCCGGCCTCGGCGAAACCGTCGCGGCCCACAGGGTCGTACCGGCCCATGTGGCCGGCCCGGCCCGCACGGAACTGGACGCCATCCCTATCGCTTCCGCCCCGGACACGACCGCCAGACTCGACACCCAGATTGCGGCCATCCGCCGCGACATCGATACCTTCCGGTCACGCTGCCCGGAGGCCCGGCCGGTGATGATCAACCTGCTGCCGGCCTGCCCGCAATGCCCGGCCGAGGCCTGCGAAAACCTGGAAACGCTCGACTGCCGCTACTTTCCGGACCTGGCCTATGCCCTGGCGGCGGTCAGGGCCGGGATCCCGCTGGTCAATTTCACGCCCAACGATCTGACCCAGCCGGCGGTGGTCGACGCGGCCCGTGAAAACCATGTTCCGCTCGCCGGCCGGGACGGCAAAACCGGGCAGACCTATCTGAAAGTGGTTCTGGCCTCGGCTTTTCGGGCCCGCCGGCTTTACGTGGACGGCTGGTACAGCATGAACATCCTGGGCAACGCCGACGGCCGCAACCTGATGGATCCAGAGCGGGCGCGCGGCAAACTGCAGAATAAAACCCGGCTGCTGGACAATATTCTGGGCTACCACGTGGGAGAGCATTACGGCGAGCCCACCCACAAGGTCCACATCGATTACTACCCGCCCCGGGGCGATGCCAAGGAAGCCTGGGATGTCATCGACTTCAAGGGGCTCTTCGGTCTGCCCATGAGCCTGCGCATCAATCTGCAGGGGCGCGATTCCATTCTGGCGGCCCCCATGGTGCTCGATCTGGCCTTCTGGATGGTGCGGCTCAAGGCCCGGGGATACAAAGGCCCCGTTGCCGAGCTGGGCTTTTTCTTCAAAAAGCCGGAAGGCCCGAACCCGCCGTTTTCTTTTGTTGAACAAATCCAGGCCCTGCAAACCCTGGCCGAATCCTGCCGGGGTTAGCCACCGCCTGCCCATACCACTTCAGGGAGCAAAGGATGGTCTTTGGTTACAGCACGAATGCCTACGTAAAATATTCGCTTCAGGATTCGCTGAAGCGCATTGCCGACCTGGGATTCGGAGGGGTGGAAATCATGTGCGACCGCCCGCATCTCTATCCGCCGGATTTCGGGAGCGATGCCCTGGATGGGCTTAAAGCCATCCTGGCGCAACGCCACCTGCGGGTCACCAACCTGAACAGCTTTACCCTCTTTGCTGTGGGCGATACCTACCTGCCGTCCTGGATCGAGCCCGACAAGGCCCGGCGCGACATCCGCGTGCGCCACACCCTGGAATGCCTCGATGTGGCCAGGGCTCTGGGAGCCGCCAACATATCGGTGCCGCCCGGCGGCCCCCTGGAAAAAGGCATGACCCGGGAGGAAGCCTTCCGACGGTTCTACGCGGGACTCGACCAGGTGCTGCCCACGGCGGAAGCCCTGGGCGTCAAAGTGCTGGTGGAACCCGAACCCGATCTGCTCATGGAACGTACGGCCGAATTCATACCCTTTATCAGGGAAATCCGCTCGCCCATGATCGGCCTCAATTTCGACATCGGGCATTTCTTCTGCGCCGGTGAGGATCCGACGGTGGCCCTGGAAGAACTCTTCGAATGGATCGGGCACATGCATGTGGAAGACATCGCCGCCACCCGCGAGCACAACCACCTGATCGCCGGCCGGGGGGCCATCGACTTCACCGCCGTCTTCGGGGCCATGGCCCGCCTGGGCTACAAGGGCGACATCAGCCTGGAACTCTACCCCTACGTGGACACCCCGGACGAGGCCGGCCGCGAAAGCCGGGCCCATCTGCTGCCTTTTTTTAAGAAGGCCGGGCTGAGCGTTTAAGGCGGCCGCATTAAAAACCACTCCGGTTCCCGCCGATTATGGGCTCGCGAAAAAATGATGACCAGGGATTGCGGCACAAGTCCCCCAACGGAATGAAAATGGTGATCATCAATCCAAATAATGTATTGACTTTACTGAGATACGTAATTACTTTGTGGTTACTTTAGACATCAGGGAGACAACACATGAGAGCACGTATTGTAAAAATAGGTAATTCTCAGGGTATTAGAATTCCCAAGCCATTACTAGACCAGAGCGGGATCATCAACGATGTGGAGTTGGAGGTGGAAAAGCACTGCATAACAATCC
>JAERRP010000742.1 GCA_016735415.1 Desulfobacterales bacterium
GGACCTGTGTGAAATCTACACCGATGTCGACGGCATTTATACGACGGATCCCAATATCTGCCCCAAGGCGCGTAAACTGGATCGGATCTCCTACGACTAGATGCTGGAAATGGCCAGTCTGGGGGCCAAGGATCTCCAGATCCGATCGGTCGGGTTCGCCAAAAGATACAGCGTGCCGATACATGTGAGATCGTCATTCAGCGAGGAGGAAGGAACCATGGTCGTCAACGAAGATGCCCGTATGGAAAAGCTGGTGGTTTCCGGCGTTACCTGTGATAAAAATCAGGCCCGCATCACGTTGAAGAAGGTACCCGACCAGCCGGGCATCGCCGCCAAAGTCTTTGCCCCGGTGACCGCCGCCGGCATCGTTGTGGACATGATCATTCAGAATATGCGCTCAGGGGGTCAGACCGATCTGACTTTCACGGTTCCCAAAACGGATTTCGATCGGACCATGGAGATCGAACGGCGGGTCGCTCAGGAAATCAACGCCGAAGACGTGTTGGGCGATCCGGAAATCGCCAAGGTTTCGGTGATCGGGGTGGGCATGAAAAATCACTCCGGGGTGGCATCGCTGATGTTCAGGGCCCTGGCGGACGAAAACATCAATATCCGCCTGATCAGCACATCGGAAATCCGCATTTCCTGTGTGGTCACGGAAAGATATGCAGAATTGGCCGTCCGGGTGCTCCATTCGGCCTTCGGCCTCGATCAAACGTGTTGAACCGTCGTGCGAATGCCCTCATTTCGGCGTGATCAGCTGGCCATTATGCTTGTCATTGCGGCCATCATCGCCCTGTTGATCTTCACACGCATACTGTCTTTTTAAGCACGGCGGCCGGTGTAAACCCCTCCGCTGGCGTCTATCCGGAAAGGACGGCACCGATTTCATCCGCCACACGCCGGGCAGCATCGGCGGGGTGGGCGGCATCCCGGATGGGGCGGCCGATAACCAGATAGTCGGCCCCCTGGCGGATTGCATCCGCCGGTGTGACCACGCGTTTCTGGTCGTGACGGTCAACGCCCTCCCAGGCCGGCCGGATACCGGGCGTAACGGCCAGAAAAGCATCCCCCCAGCGCGCTTTGATCAGGCCTGCTTCCCGGGCCGCACACACAACCCCTGCACAGCCGGCCTCGTGGGCCATTTGCGCCCGCTGCAAAACCAAATCTTCGAGGCCGCCGTTGGTGTCGCCCGCCAGCCCCGCCTGCCGCAGGTCTTCGATCCCCACGCTGGTGAGAACGGTAACGCCCAGCACCCCGGTCTGACCGCCACCCGCCACCGCCGCCGCCAGCATACGGGGCGACTCACCGCAGTGAACGGTCGTCAGGGCCACATCCAGCGCGGCAACCCCCCGCATGGCCCGCTCCACCGTTACGGGAATGTCGTGCAGCTTCAAATCCAGAAAGACGGCGGTTCCGTATTCGGAGCGGATCCACGGGACCAAACCGGGCCCGCTGCGAATAAAGAGTTCCAGACCGATCTTGAACATGCCCACATGGCCCGCCAGCATGGCGACCAGTTTTTGGGCCTCGCTGCGTGAGGCCACGTCTAAAGGAAAAATGATGTAATCCGAAGGATGTCGCATCACCGGCCCCCATGGCGGAAGGTTGAAAAAGGATGACGCCTGCCATACGGCCGTGAATTGCGGCGCGCTGGCCACCTTGATGGCATCATGGCACTTTCCCGATGGTCATCAGCATCTTGCCGGGTCCCTCAAAGCTAAGCGCCCGTATGTTCACCGCGACCGGGGTGCCTCGAGGTGCTTGATATCAGGCGGATGCATGGCCGCAGATTGCAATTAGAGATTGAATTACTTAGCTTTTAAATGATAGAAAGTAAAGTTTGATGGACTCGCAAAAAGTCACAATCCAGACAGATTCGTAAAAAATTCAAGATACGACTCGCAAATTCCGAGGAAAGCCGCCTAACGCAGATATTGGACTTTTTACGAAGCCGTCAAGATTGGCAGTTTACGAAATGAGTGCCCATGCCCACTGAAAATTCTGTAAAAGCAGCGCTGCTGCGCCGGCTGCCGGGCGTCGCCCGCAGGCTGGCCGTCCTGGAGCCGTCTCCGGCCGTGCGCGACATCCCCCGATCTGTCCTGGTGCGCGCGATCCGGGATGCCCTGGAGGCGCTGCGCGTGCTGATTATCCGGGGAAACGGGGAACTCGATGAAAACGAACTGGGCGAAGCCATGGTGGCGCGTCGGGCAACCGCCCTGGCAACGGCAGCCATGCAGCCCAACCTGCGACGCGCGATCAATGCCACCGGCGTGGTGGTGCATACCAACCTGGGACGCTCGCGACTGGCCGCTGCCACGATGCATCAGCTGCAGGCCATTGCCTGTGGCTATTCCAACCTTGAATTCGATCTGAAAACCGGCAAACGGGGATCTCGCTACAGTGCGGTCGAGGCGCTCTTATGTGAAATTTCGGGGGCCGAGGCCGGATTGGTGGTAAACAACAATGCGGCCGCCGTGCTGATTACCCTCGAGACCCTGGCCCGGGAACGGGAAGTCATCGTCTCCCGGGGCGAATTGGTGGAAATCGGGGGATCCTTCCGGATTCCGGACATCATGGCCAAGAGCGGCGCCCTGCTGCGGGAAGTCGGTACCACCAACCGGACCCATCGGCGCGATTATGAGGCTGCCATCGGCGAACGGACGGCCCTGCTGCTGAAAGTCCATCAGAGCAATTTTGCCATCAGCGGTTTTACCAAGGAAGTCGGCCTGCCCGAACTTGTGGACCTGGGACACCGGCACCAGCTGCCGGTCGTGGAAGACCTGGGCAGCGGCACATTTATCGATTTCAGCCGCTATGGCCTTTTCCCGGAACCGACCGTCCAGGCTTCGGTCAGGGCCGGAACCGATCTTGTCACCTTCAGCGGCGACAAACTGCTGGGGGGGCCGCAGGCCGGCATCCTTATCGGCCGCAAAAAATGGATCGACCGCATCAAGGCCAACCCTCTCAACCGGGCCATGCGGATCGATAAAATGACGCTGGCCGCTCTCGAGGGCACTCTGCGGCTTTACCGCGATGAATCCCAGGCCCTGACGCAAATTCCGACCCTGCGCATGCCGACCGAAACAATGGGCGTCACCAGGGGACG
>JAERRP010000898.1 GCA_016735415.1 Desulfobacterales bacterium
GAAGAAAGGCTTCACCGTCTTGCCGGGTCGGGGGTGGTTGCGCGTCCATACCTGCCATTTCCATCATTCTCAATCCTCCCTGGTCACCTTGGTCGTATCGTCAAACAAGGCGGGTTCAACGCCAAAAGGCGTTTAATTGCTTCTTGTCGGCCGTTGTGGTAGCCGATGGATTAGTATTGACGTATGAAGATAGGTACAGAAAAAAAAATGGCAACGATAGCGCCCAAGGTTATCGTCGGTGTCATGGGCGGCGGCAGCGCCGATGCCCGCCAGACGGATATGGCCTACCGCCTGGGCCGATTGATTGCCGCCAGGGGCTGGGTGCTGCTGAATGGCGGACGGCCGGTTGTCCTGCCGGACTTCGACCTGCGGACCACCTTCCCGGCCTATGTCGCCAGCGGCCAGCTGCAATGGGTTGCAACCCCTGAAGAGGCCGTGGCGGCCATCCAGGCCCGGTTGGACCGGCAATCTGCTCGCTGACGTAGCGGTGGCCTGCGGCGATTTGGCAGCCCTGTTCAGATATGACGCTGCCGCCAGATGGCCTCGGCCAGTAGCAGATCGTCCGGATGGGTAATTTTGATATTGGCGCGGCTGCCCGGGACGATGAAGACCGGATGCCCCATGCGCTCCAGCAGCTGGGCATCGTCGGTGCCCACGAACCTCTCTTCCCGGGCCTGGCGGTGGGCGGCACGGATCAACCCCAGCCGGAAGCCCTGGGGTGTCTGGGCCAGCCAGACAGCATCGCGAACAAGGGTTTTTTCAATCCGGCCATCCGGAAGACCCTGTTTCAAGGTATCGAAGGCCGGCACCGCCGCGATGCAGGCCCCGTTCTGCTGTGCGGCCGCCAGGCACTGCCCCAGAAGATCTTCCGTGACCAGAGGGCGGACCCCATCATGGATCAGCACCAGGTCGTCATCCCCGCCGCGACAGGCCTCCAGACCGTTGAACACGCTTGCCTGCCGTTCGCGTCCGCCCGCGACCAGGCGCACACCGGTCGACAACTTGAAGGGTGCGATCACCCGGCGCTGGCAGGCGTCCATCTCATCAGCTGCTGCCACCACGACAATTTCATCGAACCGCCCGCTTTTAACAAAAGTGCTCAGGGTACGGCCCAGGATGGGCACGCCCGCCAGGGGCCGATACTGCTTGCGCAGCACCCCCCCCAGGCGAAGACCTTTTCCGGCCGCAACGATAATAGCGTAATTCATCGGCAGGCGCCTTGCAAACCGGTTGTTCGCCATAATCGGCGCAAGTGACGATCGCTTGGTTGCGGCATCACGGTTTCATCTCAGGTAGAGAAGTTCTTTGGGCAGTGGAACCCCTTTGCCCATGGTATCTTCACCATAATTGGCCCCGGACAGGATCTCGATATCGCTCAAGGCCCGGACATCGCCTTCGAAGTTCACTTCGGCGATATCCTCTTTGTTAATTTTACCACCGGCCCACTGGATATCGAGCACGCTGCTGGCATCGAAGCGATCGCCGCCGATGCACAATTCGACCTGGCCGCCGTAATGCTGGACAATCTTGGCCACCAGCAGGCTGGGCCGGCTGTGGAAACCGAGTTTGACCGGAATGCCTACCGTAATGGTCCCCCGTTCAATGTTCGCGTTGAGAATCTCCCGGGCCAATTCCTTGCCGCTGGTCAAAAAATGGCAGGCGTAAAACAGCCCGTAATTGATCGTGCGGTCCAGCAGGGCTTCCGGATTCAGCAGGGCCGCAAGGTGTTCCTGGACCTGCTGGTAGATATTTTTGAAACTGGTTTTGTACAGGTGGCGTTCATAGAAATGCAGTAGCCGGCCAATAAGCTGCAGCAGATGAAATACCACCGAGAAATGGCTGCGCAGCTGCTTGAGCTTGCGGTTGCCGTAGCGATAGCCGCCGTGGATCACGTAGGAATCGAAGGCCGATTGCAGGTTGTGCACCTGCATTTCGAAACGCCGAATCTGAACCTCGTTGACCTTGTCAGGCACGATCGTCAGGATTTTCTCAATGGGGTAAGGTTCATAGAAACCGAGTTGGTCGAATTTCAGGCCGATTCGCAGAAATTCGCTGGCAATTTTGACGATATGCTTTTTTTGTATATCTTTGTTTTCGTCATCGATGTCGTAGGCCAGTATTTCGGAAGATGAAATACTGGGGAACTTGGCCGGGTCGAAGCCCTTATCCGGCTGGGGGATGTTCAAGCGTTGCGCTTCGGCCATAATGGCCGGTGCCAGATTGGCCAGGCCGGTGTTAAAAAAGTCCAGGGTTTTTTCACCCTGCTCCGAAAAAGCTTCCGAATCGGGTAGGTCGTAAAACATCAGCCGGTTGGCGATATGCTTCTGCGAATAGGCACTCAGGCTGAGATGGCGGACCGCGGCCGTGAGTTCACGATAGTAATACCAGTCCGTATTGTTTTTGGCGCCGTGGAAATCCAGGAAATCTTCCATCAACTGGGTGGTGCTGATCAATTTGGAATAGAGTTTTTTGGTGAAGATCAGGCGGCTGTCCTGTACTTGGGAGATATACACGCAGCATTTGAGATAGTCGTGGGAGAAAATACGGACCTTCTCCTGAAAAGAAATGTCACCGCTCTGATCCGCTTTCATGGTTCTCCCGTGTGGTCGCGGTTTTATATTTTGGCTGGCGGGGGCGTCTTAAAAAAAGAATGGCCAGAGCAGCCCGTAAGCCGAATTCTGTTCCCGGCCCCGGTTGCCCGAAAGCCGGACGGCGATCATTCATCTATGGATGCCGGTTGCCCGACACCTCTTGCGACCTACCCGGGAGCTTGGGCGGGCCGCCCTCGAACGCTCCTCTATTTGGTCTTGCACCGGGAGGGGTTTGCCAAGCTTCCCCGGTCACCCGGGGAACTGGTGCGCTCTTACCGCACCGTTTCACCCTTACCGCGCCATCGCTTCCCGGAAGGGGATGCGAGGCGAGGCGGTCTGCTCTCTGTTGCACTTTCCTTCGCGTCGCCGCGACTCCGCGTTACGGAGCTCCCTGCCCTGTGGTGTTCGGACTTTCCTCCGGCACGGGCGTGCCGGCGATCGCCTGGTCTGCTCTGACCGTTCTTGTGCCGCCAATTTCCATTTATTCCGGCGCCGTCAGGCGGCTGCAACATCAAGATGGCGCCATCTGTTTTTCCGTGGTTCTCAAAACTTATCCCAGTAAAGAATTCTAAAACAGAAGGGGCATAATTTCAAGCTGTCGAACCGCTGTAGTTCGTTGTACATCTGAGGAGGAATATTCATGTGGCAGGCCATGCAGATTGCGTCTTTGGCCGGTGCCAGCGCGCGGCCGTCGGGAGCCTGATTTTTGACCTTGACAAATTTATCCAGCAGACGGGCGTCGATATCCGCCGCCAGCTGCTCCCACTCCCGGGTCAGATCGGCGTGCCGGGTTTCGCTCGAGGAGGCTTCCTGTTTAACGCTCTGGATATCGCTCTGGACCTGTTCCTGAATCTGCTGCAGCTCTTTTTCCTTGGTGGCAATGGTCTGCGTGGTGCTTTCCATCTGTTCCAGGCAGGCGATCATTTCATCTTCGATCTGCGACTTGCGGGCGCGCAGCTGTTTTTCTTCTTTGATCAGCGACTGGTATTCGCGTTCAGTTTTAACCGAACGGCGTTTTTCTTCACTTTTGGCT
Source organism: Desulfobacterales bacterium (assembly GCA_016735415.1). Next base: position 3,625 of record JAERRP010000898.1, read on the forward strand.
ATCAGCGTATCATTGGTTTGAATCTGTTCTTCATAGTCGGCCAAAAGCTCCTTGCCTGCCTGCAGAGCTTGCCTTTCCTTTTCAACGTCTTCGGCAAAAGTCTTCAGCTCGTCTTCCAGATCGACCACCCTGGCGACGACAGCGTCGAGGGTTTTCTGAACCTCAATCTTACTGAATTCAATATCCTGAAGACTGATTAACATTTCAATCTGCGCTTGCGTAATAGCTGTCATGATACGTCTGCCGGCTCCTTCTTGAGTTGTCGGTATCTAATTATCCGGCCCCGGCCTTGCCACCGGCACCGGAGCTTAAAGAGGCTAAGAGCAATCACCTCCAAGCTTCTGTTTCGATTGCTTTGCGTTGACCGTTTTGAACGGCGTCTTTTCGCAGACCGCCTGTGCGACGGTGGCCCTTAGCCCTTTTTTAGCAAGCCATGCGGACAGGCGCTCCGCCAGGTGTTGAACAATGATGCGCTCGGATTCGAAATGACCGATATCGATCACACCGCGGCGGTGGGCTTCAATTTCCCGAGCGTCGTGATAGCGGACATCTCCGGTAACGAAAACATCGGCCGGTGACGCCAGGAACACTTCCAGCAAACTGCCGCCACTGCCTGAGCAAACCGCCACGCGCTGCACGCTGCGATCCGGGTCCCCGGCGTAGCGGATATGGGGCAGCCCCATGCGCTGCTGGATATTGGTGACTAGGGCCTCAAGCCGGACGGGCTGATCGAGTTTACCCACGCGCCCCAAACCGCATTGTTCATCCGCGGCCGCCGGCTGCAGGACAACAACGGCTTTAAGACCTATGATTTCAGCCAGTACGTCGTTGATGCCGCCTTGAACGCTATCGAGATTGGTGTGGGCCGAAATAACGGCCACACGCTCATCAATCAGACGCTGAACAAGTGCGCCCGCGGCCGTTGCCAGATTCAGATGGCGCAGGGGACGAAAAATAAGGGGGTGGTGGGTAATGATCACACTGGCCCCTGTGTCGACCGCTTCTTCCACGACCTCCGGGGTGGGATCCAAAGCCACCAGGATGCGCTGCACCGACCATTCGGGATGCCCCACCTGGAGTCCGACATTGTCCCACGCTTCCGCCAAGCGGCTCGGCGCCAGGGCCTCCAGGGCCGCGATGATATCGTCTACCTTGACCACCATTGTCGTTATCCGTCCCCAAAATAAAAAAAGCGCGGTTCAGGATTGAACCACGCTGATCGGCCAGGTCTGCCGGGGTCTTTAACAGGCCGCCGGCTTAATTCAAAACATCTTGTACTTAAACCGAAGACAGGCAATCGCATCGTTTTATCATCCCGGGACGCTTCTTCAGTGTTTGCGGCTTTCAGATCGTTCACAGGGTCCGGTGGCACACGGCCGGACCGGATGCTCGCATGTGGAGGCCACCCCACAAGCGTTCGATCGCTGTGACCTGGTGGCCTGACATCGAAATTGCATGCTGCCCAGACACGTTTTTTGATATGTTCGTATGGGCCCACCTGGGGTCGAACCAGGGACCTACCGGTTATGAGCCGGTGGCTCTACCAACTGAGCTATGGGCCCTCAATACGCCTGCATCGAGGCGGAAACGCGCCCCTTCCGGTTGGCTTTCCGCCCCGCCTTAAAGCGTCACCTGTACTATCTTTCCATATCTGTTTTGTCAAGCCGCCGAGCCCACCCCCGGGATGGTCCTCACTGTCGGTCAACCATAGGTTTGCAAGAGTTGTCACCGGCCCCCTTCGAACGCCCTGAGCTTTCAGCTATCGATAAAGTGCTTGAGCTTTTTACTACGGGTCGGGTGACGCAGCTTGCGCAAGGCTTTGGCCTCAATCTGCCGGATACGTTCACGGGTGACCGCGAAATCCTGTCCCACCTCTTCCAGCGTGTGGTCCGCCTTTTCTCCAATGCCGAAACGCATGCGCAGCACTTTCTCTTCGCGCGGGGTCAAGGTTGCCAGCACCTTGCGGGTCTGCTCCGCCAGGTTCAAATTGACCGCCGCATCAGAGGGCAGCATGAATTTCTTGTCTTCGATAAAATCGCCCAGATGGCTGTCTTCTTCCTCCCCGATCGGTGTCTCGAGCGATATGGGTTCCCGGGCGATTTTCAGAACCTTGCGGACCTTCTCCAGGGGGATCTCCATTTTCTGGGCGATCTCCTCCGGTGAGGGCTCCCGCCCCTGTTCCTGCACCAGGTAGCGCGACGTGCGAATCAGCTTGTTGATGGTCTCGATCATATGCACCGGGATCCGGATGGTCCGGGCCTGGTCGGCAATGGCCCGGGTGATGGCCTGGCGTATCCACCAGGTGGCATAAGTGCTGAACTTGTAGCCCCGGCGATATTCAAATTTATCCACGGCCTTCATCAAGCCGATGTTGCCTTCCTGGATCAGATCGAGAAATTGAAGCCCCCGGTTGGTGTACTTCTTGGCAATGCTTACCACCAGTCGAAGGTTGGCCCGGGTCAGTTCGCTCTTGGCCAGTTTGGCTCTGACGCGGCCTTCATCCACGCTTGATATGATACGTTTGAGAACCCGATTTTTGGCCTTGATCGCCAACTCTTTGGCTTCAATTTTATCCTGGACCGCGCGCAGCTCTTTGTAGAGCGTCCTGAAGTCTTTCCTGGTCATATCGCAACGCTCCTTGGCCCATTTGCCGAAGCGGGTTGCGGTAGTCAGGTGCGTGCGCAGCTCGCCGATCGGCGCATCGATGGTATCGGCATACATGCTGATAGCCTTGTTCATCGAATCGAACCACTCGATCTGGTTGCGGATGATGTTCTCGATCCGGTCGATGACACCGCTTTCCATCCGCCACTCCTTGAGCAACTCGAAAATCTTGATCGTGCGGCGATTAATCGCCCGGCGAATGCGGCGCTGCTCATCCGGCCTGGCCACGGTTTGAAACAGTTTTTCGCGGCGCTGGCGGTTTTCCTCATTGATTTCGCGGATGGCCTGAGTGGTCGCAAGAAATTTTTCGGTCTGTTTGGCCTCATCCAGGAAATTATCCCCTTCATCGATGTCCCGCAGCACGTATTTGGGTCGCAAGGCCCCGTTTTGGATATGTTCTCCCAATTCGAGAATACAATCGACTGCGGTGGTCGTGTCCAGCAGCGCACGCAGGACCTCCTGCTCGCCAAACTCGATTTTTTTGGCAATTTCGACCTCACCCTCACGGCTCAGCAGCGTAACGCTGCCCATTTCGCGCAGGTACATCTTGACCGGATCCGTCACCGTACCGAAATCCGGAAGACCCGTATCGGTAATTTTAATTTTTCCGCCCTTGGCCGCTTTGCTCGGGGTCGTCAGATTGCTTCTTTTTGCATCGACCACCTCGATATCGTATTCGTCGAACATCATCAGGGTGTCATCGATCTGATCGGGCGACATCAACGCTTCGGGCAGCGCGGCATTGATCTCGTCGTAGGTCAGAAATACATGTACCTTACCGCGTTTCGCCACAGCTTCCAGAGCCTTTTTGATCGCTTCTTTGCCGTCCTTGAGGCTGGTTGGAGGAATCACTTTCGTCTGAGGGGGTTTTTCCCTGGATGCTTTCGTGCTTGTCACTTTCGCAGCGGTTTGGGTGGTTGCCTTTGTTTTTTTGGCCGGGGCCTTCGTCACGGTCTTTTTGGCGGCCACTTTCCCGGCGGTTTCCTCTTTAACGACCACCGCTTTTTTAGCCTGGGCCGCACCGTTCTTCTTGCCGGCGGCTTTCCTGGACGCAACCGGCTTCTCGGGTTTGGCCTTCAGGGGCTTTGGGGGTGCCTTTTTCTTCAGTTCCGCCGCTTTTTTGGGTTTGGCGCTGATATTATCTTTTTTGGCTGCGGCTTTTTTTGCCATAAATACGTGCCTCCCACATACGCTTGTAAATTATCGGACTTAACGTCATGTAAAAAACTACCACCGCTCACCGGAAACGGCCGTATGCAATTGCTGCTTCATTTCGGTCAATTGTTGGCGTTCATGCAAAAGTTGCAGCAACAGTTCCTGATTTTGCTGCTTTTCGGCATCTCTGATCTGCCCGTCCAGTCGAGCCGCCCGGGCTCGCATCTTGGGTGTCAGCAGTTGACTGATGATACCCAGACAACGTTTGTATTCCCACTTTTCTTCCCTGACGCACAACCGGGCGATGGTCCTCTGTTTGATGTCCTCGTCGATACCGCCAGGGGCGTCGTCCGTGCTTTCCTCGATCGCCTCCAGGGCGATCACCTTCAACAAAGGATCTTCGATATAGGCCGTCACGCATTTTTGCCGGATATCCGGCAGGATCTCCGGATACTGGAGCATCATGGCAACGACCTGCCGTTCAATCCGGCTTCCATTCGATCGAGTCTTGAGCGCCACCGGAGGCCCCGCCGCCGGGCCGTCCATGCTGTTAAAGGGCTGGCGGTCGCGCGCGGCGGCCTGGCCTATTTTTTCAAGAACGGCGGCCTCGTCGATATCGACTGTTTCGGCCAAATACTTGACATAAACCGAGCGAGCGCCGGGATCGGTAACCGCGGCCAGGGGCCCGGCCATATCGTCCAACACCCGAATACGCCCTTCCATACGCAACCCGTGCCGACTGACGGACGCGTCGATTAAAAACGACATGAGCCCTTTGGCCTCCGCCGCCATCTGCCGCAGCTTGTCCTGGCCCTGTTCGAACACGAAGCTGTCCGGGTCATGCCCGGGAGGAAGCACCAGGATGCGGGCATCCACAAAACCCTTTTCAAACAGCGCCACGCTGCGTCGGGCCGCCTTGATTCCGGCTTCATCCGAATCGAAAACCAGGAAAGCCTTGCCGGTCGTTCCGATCAATCCCTGCACCATATGAACGTGTTCACGGGTCAGGGAGGTACCCAGGGTCCCCACGGTTTCGCGAATACCATGCTGATGAAGGGCGATAACGTCAAAATAGCCTTCAACAATATAAACCTGTTCGCTGCTTCTGCAATGGTGCCGGGCAACATCCAGGCCGTAAAGCGATCGGCTCTTACTGTAAATCTCGGACTCAGGCGAGTTGAGATACTTGGGCAAGGCCTCGTCCAGAACCCGTCCGCCAAAAGCGATAATCCGGCCCCCGGGATCGCAAATCGGAAAAATAATCCTTCCGCGAAAACGGTCATAATAGCCCTGACCGCTTTTGCGCCGCACCACCACCCCCACCCGCTCGACAAGTTGCAGGGACATGCGCTTGTGGTTCAGATACCCCCGCAGGTGATCCCATCCGGGGGGCGCGTATCCGAGATGAAACGTGGCGGCCGAATCCGACGCAAACCCCCTCTTTTTTAAATATTCCCGGGCGACCCGCCCGATCTCGTCTTTCCGAAGGACATGCTGGTAAAAATCCAGCGCCAGGCGGTTAATCTGGAACATCTGGTCCCGCTCGCTCAGGCGTTTTTTCTGCTCGGGCGAAAGCTTTCGGCGGGGCAACTGAATCCCGTAACGCTCGGCCAGTTGCTTGACCGCTTCCGGAAACGTCATTCCCTGCTGCTTCATCAGAAAGCTGAAAACATTGCCGCCTTCCCCGCAACCAAAGCAGTAAAACATCTGTTTGTGGGGGCTGACCGTAAATGAAGGGGTTTTTTCAGAATGAAACGGGCAGAGTCCCACATAATTCTGTCCCGCCTTTTTCAGCACCACGGATTCACCGACAATGTCCACGATGTTGCCGCTGTCGCGAATTTCCGTAATTTTTTCTTCGGGTATGAACGGCGCCAAAAAACGAATCCTCCCTTCAGCCGGGACGAATGGACGGGGGCAATGACAGTGGGATATTAGATGGGATGAAGCTTTAAAAGATGTCTGGTCAGCGGCAAACGAATCACAGTAGTTCCCTAAGGAGGATACGTGCTGTTGCTAAACTTCTTCGTCTATCCCAGCAGCGCGACAGGGTCAAGGGAAATCTTTCCAGGGAAATACCAGGAGGTGTCAGGACCTCGGTAATGATACGAGATGACGCAGGATTTTGATTCGTCTACAAGTCGCATCCGTCGGTGCTCAGGATATAGGCCGGCGGATGCAGCACGGTAGACGGCCCCAAAGACAAGCAAGCTGTGTAATTATTTCTTGCCGGGGCCTTTACCGAGGGCGAGGGCCAAGGCGGTTTTCAAATCCAGGGTGCCGCTGTACAGGGCTTTGCCCGTAATAACGCCTTCGACCCCCGATGCTTCAAGCGGCAACAGGTTGCGGATATCCGCCAGGGTGGAAACCCCGCCTGAGGCCACAACAGGAATCGATACGGCTTGC
>JAERRP010000892.1 GCA_016735415.1 Desulfobacterales bacterium
CGGATCACCGTGAGGTCATGTTTTTTGGATGTTAACCGCAACGATTTTTCAAACCCCGTATCCATGCAGTCGGAAATGAGAAAGACAATGGCGTGCCGTTTGGCCACACGATTTAAAAACGTCAGAACCCCATCCAGGTCCGTACTCAAATCCTCGGGTTGATAGGTGAAGACCTCTTTGATAAGACGCCACACGTGAGATGCCCCTTTTTTGGGGGGAATGTATTTTTCCACTTTGGAACTGAAGAGGATGGCCCCCACTTTGTCGTTGGTGCGAATGGCCAGAAAGGCCAGCATACCGGCCACCTCCGCCAACAGTTCCCGCTTGAATTTCTTCCGGGTTCCGAACCGGTGGCTGCCGGAGAGATCCAGCACCAGCATCACGGTCAATTCACGCTCTTCGTGAAAAACTTTGACAAAGGGATGGCCGAAGCGGGCCGAAACATTCCAGTCGATAGTGCGGATGTCGTCTCCCACCTGGTATTCCCGTACCTCGGCAAATTCCATGCCCCGGCCCTTGAAAGCGCTCTCGTACTGGCCGGCAAACATGTCATTGGCCATGCGCCGGGTGGTGAAGTGAAATTTATGGATTTTTTTGAGGAGTGCTTCCTGGAGCATCTCAAGGCACCTCAAGCCGTTCCAGCAGTACCTCGATGAGGTCGTCGGTGGTTTTTTCCTCGGCTTCCGCTTCATAACTCAGAATGATGCGGTGCCGCAGAATATCCGGCGCCATGGTTTTCACATCCTGGGGCGTCACATAACCGCGGCCGCTCACAAAGGCATGGGCCCGGGCCGCCATGCCCAGCCAGATGGATGCCCGGGGGGACGCACCGTATTGGATCATGGGGGCCAGTTCCAGTCCGAATGCTTCGGGCTCCCGGGTGGCGCGCACCAGGCGCACCACATAATCCATGATCCGGTCCTCCATATGGATGGCCCGCATGGTCTGCCCGGCCTGCGCAATCCGGGTCCAATCCACTGCGCCGGTCATCTGGTCTTCCACGCCCCCATAGACCCGGGTCATGATCTCCCGCTCCTCTTCCGCCGATGGGTAGTCCACCCGGATCTTCATCATGAATCGATCGATCTGGGCCTCGGGCAGGGGATAAGTCCCTTCCTGTTCAATGGGGTTCTGGGTGGCCAGCACCAGAAACGGTTTTTTCAGGTTGAAGGTGGTCTCCCCGATGGTGATCTGGAGTTCCTGCATGGCTTCCAGAAGCGCGCTCTGGACCTTGGCCGGGGCCCGGTTGATTTCGTCCGCCAAGATAATATTGTGGAAAACAGGCCCCTTCTTGATTTCAAACGTGGCCGTGTCCGGCCGGTAGAACTGGGTCCCCAGGATGTCTGCGGGCAACAGATCAGGGGTGAACTGGATGCGTTGAAAGGGGGTTTGAACGGTGGTGGCCAGGGCTTTCACCGCCGTGGTCTTGGCAAGACCGGGAAGGCCTTCCAGTAGCAGATGTCCATCGCACAGAAGGCCGATGATCAGCCGTTCAATGAGATACCGCTGGCCCACGATCACCTTTTCCATATTGGCCATGATTTGCCGGATCACAACGCTTTCCTGCTCCACCGCTCTGGTGATTTCCTGAATATCCATTAAGTCGTTTCCTCCCTATTGATTACCGACGACAACCATTAGTTTTTCGGTTTGGACAACATCCCAATATCCGTCTCATTCCAGGATTTATCAGGGTCGAATATTGTAATTGCCGCTGCCAGGGATGCGGTCTCCTGTCCAAGATCCTTTTCATAGAGCACGCCCTGCTGGTTCACCATAAAAGTCATAATTCCGGAGATGCCGTATTTGGCGGGATAAGCCAACAATGCATGACCCAAAATCATTTTCCCGTGCGTCTGGTAATCATAGGCGCCGCCGTAAGCATGGTCTCCCTGGCCAGGGATACTTCCATAGTAATATCCATGATATGGCGATTTATTTCCATTTTTTCGGACGTATCCCCGGCGAACCGCGTCGGCCACCAAGGGGCCCATGGGACTCATGGCTTCCCCTTCTTTTGCGGGCCAGTACAGGCCATTTTTCTTCCCCGGATCGCTGCGAAGACCGGAAGCGAATGCATGAACGCCGTCTCCGTCAAGGTCCTTGGCGGCATACTCGTTCTGAGCATCCACATAGGTGGTCATGACGTTGATGACATTCAATTCATTTTGTCCGATGCGTCGATCCAGAATTTCCTGCTTTCCCGCCGACACATCAAAATACCACTGGTTTCCCTGTTTCACCAAAGGGATGGGAAACGGCCATTCTTCATTTCCCAAAACGAGAATCGCTTTTCCCGGACCTTTCCCCTCAAAGCGATGGCCTTCTTTTAAATCCTCGAGAAACCTAGTCCTATCCGACTGGTCGGCCACAGGGTCGCCCGATAGAAAGATGTCTTTCCCTTCCGGGCCGAAAATGGAAATTATTGCCTGAACATCATCCTTTTTGACCGCGCCGGCCAGGGCCTCAATCGCTTTTTGGGGAGAATCAAAAGCTTTCCCCCCGGTTATTTTCTCTTCCGCCGCAACCCAACCCGAAAGACCGGCGACGATCAGTATAAGAAGGCCCGTATTCAGCAAACGCTTCAAAATCCAAAGTCCGTTATTTTCAAAAAAAACCATTGCTGTTCCCTCCACACGATTGGTTTTTCGTAGGGGCACGGTGCGCTGTGCCCCTACCGTCGGCCACGGCCCCCGCCGCTGCGGCCCCCTCTATGGGACCCGCCGCCGGATTTCTGTCGGCTGGATTGTCCACGCTGGCTGGACATGCGTGCATCCTTGCCCTGGCGGGACCCGCTGAAAGCGCTGTTGCCCTGTTTTCGATCGGCGCCACTCCGGGCGGTGCGATTCACATTTTGGTCCCGCCCTTTGCCCGCAGCGCCGCCCTTTCCCCGGTCAAGGTTTGTTCGGCCGCTACCCTGGCCGCTCCGGTTCCCTTTGCCTGCCGAGTCTTTACGGCCCTTTCCATCAAATGAACCGCCATACCCACGATCTTTGGCTTTTGCGCGGGAGGCCTGCCGGGAAGATTGTCCATACTGCTTGTTAAGGTTTTGATTGCGGTAGGAAACCCCTTTTCTGTGTTGTGGGTTGTGCTTCCAGGTTCCGCCGCCGCCTTTCCCGCCGTGGCCCTTGACGTTCCGGTTGAAATTGGCCGTACGGTTGATGTTGACATTGACGCTGTTGTTTCGCCAGTTGCATCGGCTCCAGCTTGAGATCCCGATGCCCACGGCAATCCCCACACCGAAGGTCAGCAAACCCCTGCCGGGTGGATAATACCAGGCATAGGGAGGATAAGCCGGATAGAGCCATGTACCGTAAACAACGGTGGGATTGTAGGTGGGCACGTAAATGATCTGAGGATCGGGGGACTCGATCACGATCACTTTGTCTTCAACC
>JAERRP010000050.1 GCA_016735415.1 Desulfobacterales bacterium
ACCCTTTTCGTGGATGACATCATCGACGAGAAACGCGGCCTGACCGCCGACGGGCGCAAAATCTACACCCTGGACGACATCTATCCTTACGCCGACCTCGTGACCTACCCCTCCACCTTCGAGGGCTTCGGCAACGCCTTCATGGAGGCCGTCTATTTCAAACGCCCCATCGTGGTCAACACCTATTCGATCTACACCAAGGACATCAAGCCCAAAGGGTTCAAGGTGATCGAGATCGACGGCTACGTCACCCATGCCGCCGTCGAGCAGACCCGCCGGGTGCTGTCCGATCCCGAACTCGTCCGGAAAATGGTCGAACACAACTATCAGCTCGGTCTGCGCCATTTTTCCTACGCCATCCTGGAGAGCCGCATAAAGCATGCCGCCGGAATATGGCGGGAGCAGTACAACATGACCTGACCCGGAAAACCGGCAACCAACCGGTGCTCTGCCGCCGCTGCCGGCAATCATAGGCCCTGTTTAAAGCGGGTGCCGAGGGAGAAAAGACAATGGACGCCATGAACCGCGTGAAAAATCTGCTGATCGCAATTTACGGTGAGGCCCGGGGCCGGGAGGCCTTGCGTCGGGTGATCCCCCTGATCGAAAAGGCGCCCAAACCGAACCGCCGCCGGGAAGGTTTTTTTTCGGAAGAAGACGTGGTGCTGATCACTTACGGCGACTCGATCCGGCGGGAGGGCCAGGCACCGCTTGAGACCCTGCATGCCTTTGCCGGCGAATACCTGTCGGGGGTGGTCTCCGCCATCCACTTCCTGCCGTTTTTCCCCTGGTCATCGGACGACGGCTTTTCGGTCAAGGACTTCATGACCATCGACCCGCAGTTGGGTGACTGGGAAGACGTGACCCGCATCGGCCGGGATTTCGATCTCATGTTCGACTATGTGGTGAACCATGTTTCGGCGCAGAGCCAGTGGTTTCAGAATTATCTGGCCGGCCGTGAGGGCTATGCCGACCTGGCCATCGAGATGGACCCGGCCGTCGATCTATCCATGGTGACCCGCCCCCGGGCCCTGCCCCTGCTGACGCCCTTCCAGAAAGCGTCCGGCCAAACGGTCAATGTCTGGACCACCTTCAGCGACGACCAGATCGATCTGAACTACCGCAGTCTCGATGTTCTGGTCAAAATGCTGGAAGCCCTGCTGCTTTATGTCGCCAGAGGGGCGCGGATCATAAGGATGGACGCCATCGCCTACCTCTGGAAGGAAATCGGCACGACCTGCATCCACCTGCCCCGGACCCACGAGATGGTCAAACTCTTCCGGGCCGTTTTCGATATCGTGGCGCCCGAGGCCATCATCATCACGGAAACCAACGTGCCCCACGCGGAGAATATCAGCTATTTCGGCAACGGCCGCGACGAAGCCCAGATGGTCTACAACTTCACCCTGCCGCCGCTGCTCTTCTATACTTTTGTCCAGGGCGACACGACCGTGCTTTCCCAATGGGCGCGTGGCCTGGCGCTCAATTCCGCCCACACGACTTTTTTCAATTTCAGCGCTTCCCACGACGGCATCGGCGTGCGGCCGCTGGAGGGCATCCTGCCGCCCGAGGCCGTGGACACCACCCTGGTGGAAACCGTCCGCGCCAACGGCGGACAGGTCTCCTACAAAAACAACCCGGACGGCTCCCAGAGCCCCTACGAGCTCAATATCACCTACGTGGATGCCCTCGGTGTGCCCGGCCGGCCGGACGATCCCCGGCACCCGGCGCGTTTTCTGGCCGCCCAGTCCATCCAGTACGCCCTGCCCGGCGTGCCGGCCACCTACATTCACAGCCTGCTCGGATCCCGCAACTGGTACGAGGGTCTTGAACAAACCGGCCGGGCCCGGACCATCAACCGCGAAAAGCTGAGCATGGACGCCCTGGTCGAAGAACTGAAGTCGCCCCGGAGTTTTCGCGCCCGGATATTCTACCCCTATACGCACATGATCCGGACCCGCCGGAAACAGCCGGCCTTCCATCCCAACGCCGCTTTCGAAATCCTGACGCTGGGAGCCCAGGTATTCGGTATCAAGCGGACCACAGCATCCCAGACCCTGTGGGCCGTCACCAACATTACGGCCGCGCCGGTCCGGATCGATTTGAGCGCCAGCGGTGCGGTCGGGAAAATGAAAGATTTGATTTCAGAGGCATCGGTTGAATCCGCCGCCATCGAACTGGGCCCCTACCAGTTCATGTGGCTTTCCACTTGAAACGGCGCCGGTCGCGCACAGTGACCGCCGCCCCATCCGAACATCGAAGACTTCAGAGAAGAGGACGCGCATGACCACCACCCAAGATCTCATGGCCCAAACCCGTGCGGGATTCGAACAACTGGATATATCGGACCAGTATGTGGAAGCCGCCCTCAAATGGCTCGAAACCTGGCTCAGCGACGACGCTTTCGAAGCTTACCGTCCGCAGATCGAACACCTGATCAAATCCGAAGCCTGGGATTTCCTGCTGGACGCCTTTTACCAGATCATCCCCTTCGGTACCGGCGGACGACGCGGACTGGTGGGCATCGGCCCCAACCGCATCAATACCTGGACGATCCAGTCTTCCGCCCAGGGGCACGCCCAGTACCTGATCAAGGCCTACGGCCAGGAGGCCCGGCGACGCGGGGTCGTACTGACCTATGACGTAAGGGTTTTCACCCAGCAGGCCCCCTACGACCCGAACCTTCCCAACCCCGTCATGAACCTGAACTGCCGCCAGCTGGCCGAGGCTGCCGCCGTGGTCTACGCCGCCAACGGCATCAAGGTGTTCATGTACGACGACGTACGCAGCACCCCCCAGCTTTCCTTCACCATCCGGCACCTGAAGGCCGTCTCCGGCGACATGTTCAGCGCCAGCCACAACCTGCCCACGGACAACGGTAAAAAGGTCTATGACCTGTTCGGAGGCCAGCTGATCCCACCCCAGGACCAGATTCTGGTGGACGAGGTCACGCAGCATGTCAGCGAAATTAAAACCATGGACTTCGAGGACGCCTGTGCCCGCGGGCAGGTGGAGATGATCGCGGAGGCCATCGATCAGGCATACCAGGACACGGTCACGACCCTTTCCTGCAGTGACGCCCGCGACATCAAACTGGTCTATTCCCCCCTGCACGGCACCGGTCTGACATCCGTTTATCCCATCCTGCAGAAACTGGGCTTCGATGTGACCCTGGACCCCCGGACCGCCAACCTGAGCGGCGCCTTCGAGAATGTCACCTTCAATATCCCCAACCCCGAGGTGCACCAGTCCTTCGACACGACGCTTCCCTTTGCCAAAAAAATCCGGGCCGACCTGATCATCAGCACCGATCCGGACGCTGACCGCATCGGCGTGATGCTGGACCACCACGGCGAATGGGTCTTCCTGAATGGGAATCAAATCGGAATTCTGCTGACCCACTACGGCATCCAAAAAATGAAGGCCGCCGGAAGCCTGACCACCGACAGCGCGATCATCAAAACGGATGTGACCACCTCGCTGATTGCCACGATTGCCGAAGCGCACGGGGTGAACTGCATCGGTGATCTTCTGGTGGGCTTCAAATACATCGGCGAGGAAATGAACAAGCTGGAAGCCGAGGGCCGGATGGAAGGCTTTATCCTGGGCACCGAGGAAAGCCACGGTTATCTGATGGGCAACTACGCCCGGGACAAGGATGCCGCCGGCGCCGCCATCTGGATTGCCGAGCAGGCCGCCGAACTCAAGCAGGGCGGCAAGACCCT
>JAERRP010000790.1 GCA_016735415.1 Desulfobacterales bacterium
TGCCTTGAATGCTTTGATAAGATTCTGCACCTATGACAAAAAAAATGATTAAATTTTGAACAACAAATAGAACAAGTAATTTTGGAGATCAATATGATTTATTTTAAATTTTGCGAGTCCTAATCATCTGCTAACAAAAAAACTGTATCTGAAACCAGATTTTATAACCCCGGATGGAGGCTTAATAATATGGCGTATATGCGATTTTCTGTTCTTCGATGGATAGAAATGATGATAGCCCTCGCAATAGTGGTTCCTTGGCTCGTATCCTGCGAAAATTTAAGCGCAAGGAAAAAAATGGTGCAATATAGATTCGGCAACTTAAGTCCTCGAAGTTTAAACCCTCCCCTTGTGTGTTGTGTTGCCCCCTTATGAGAGTCTATTGAGCTCTGCAAAAAGGCTCCTGGCGTCCTTAAATCCGGGAATCGTCTTAACCACTTCTCCTTTTGCGTCTATCAGCACGATTGCGGGAACTCCTTTTTGTTCATAAAGGGCTTTGATCTCTTTTTCCTTATCGGTGTTAACCTTGATCCAAACCAGGCGCTCTGCAAAGGCTTTTATTCTGGGATCCGAAAGTGTCTCATCAAAAAGTCTCCTGCACCAGGGGCACCAATTGGTATAGAGTATCAGAACCGCCGGTTTTTTCCCCTTGGCAAGATTCAGCCCCTTGTCATGGCCTTCTATCCAGGAGATCTCGGACCCTGGCACCAGGGACGGTCTGGTAAAAGATACCACCTCAAAGTCCAGGACGAAGCCTTTGCCGGCCAGAGGGTCGTTGAAAGCCACCGCAAAAGTCTCACCATCTGTCTCCGTAATCCTGCCCTGTGTGCCGGAGTAGTCAAAAATCGCCCCGATCCTCGGGATAAGGGTAAGGATAACCTCTTTGCCGGTGGGTGTAATCCTCGTTTTGCCAAGGGAATCCACAACCACTTTTTCTGTGTCAGGACCCACTTTCATGGTAACCATTTTCTCATCAATCTCCTGGATCCGGACATTAAGATAGGGGTCATAGGCAAGAGTATCTCCCTGGGAGGGCTCATTGCCGAATCGTTTCACGTAATCGGCAATGGACATGGTCACCACCCTGGGCACCCGTTTGGTGCAGGGCCATCTCTCAATTCTCTCCGCCTTAACTGCGCCGAAAGCCTCTTCAGGTGAAAGGGTGACGGTTTTTTTTTCTCCGTTCTTCATACCCACCAGGGCCTCTCCCAGTCCAGGAACCGACTCAGCTGCCTCCCCGGCCACGAATGTTTCAGGCTGGGAAAAGGTCTCGGACCGCTCCTCCGGGTTATCTCCGGACACCGTACGGGAATTCTTTACCACGTCCCCGCCTTCCAGGCGCAGGGTAAAATGGGCTTCCACCAGGTCTCCCTCTGCTATAATCTCCGGAGGGTCTATGGTTTTAGTGGAGGCATTCTTAGCCTCACCATGGGCCATCCTGTCCCCGGCAGGCACGGAAGCCTCAACTTTCATATCACAAACCAGGGTCTCACCACCAAAGGGATGACCATAGTCGATGCGAAACATCTGATCGTCAACATCCACAATCCTTCCCAGCAGGATGTCTGTTTTTACCAGCCCTCCCACCCGGACATCGGTCACGATTTCGTAATGATCTCCCTTGTCATGAAACATAGCCGGGCCAAATGCGGTATCCCACGGCGCACCTTTTGGTCTGGACATGCGGACGACCGCCTCATTGCCGTCCAGTGCCGTTACCGTGAAAACGAATCCTTCATCTTCCAATACCGTGTCTCCGATTTCAGGTTCCTTGCCGAGCTGTTTCCTTAACTCTTCCAAGGAGTGACGGACTTCAATGGGGCCACGGTCTATGTACGAAAGGCTGATATAACGCTCTTTATCGGGCAGGTCGGCCGATACCACTGATGATATCTCAAGTTCCTTGTGCTCCTTTACCTTCATGCCCACCACGGCTTCCGAAAGCCTCGCCATGACCTCGTTGGCAAGAATCCTTTGCGGGCCGGAGGAGCAATACAAATTCCCTGCACCGCTTCCGGCTATCAGGGTAGATGCCATCTCGTATTCCCTATGCGTTCCCAAGGGCATAAAAAAAGGCGATTGAATGATAGACGAATTTTTCGCTACCTTCTCATCGGTGGTCATGACCACCTCGCCTGTCCTGAGGCGGCACGTATATTTAGCCCGCACCTTTTCCCCCTGCTTCACGGTGTGGCCGGGAAACAGGGTGGCGCATCCTGCCAGACAGATCAGACAGAAAAAGGCAATAAGGGTAGCAACGATTCGGACTCCACGGTCTATTCCGTTCATATTGTTATGTTTCTCCTTCAATATAAATTCGGGTCCTGAGCTTTTCCCGGACCATAACAAAAAGCAAGGGGCCTCCGCAAAAGGAAGGCCCCTTTTTTATCCTTCTATTCTTCAGCCACAGCCTTCAGGGCTGGAGCCTTGGGTTTGAGATTACGGACACCATATAGGATCTTGATCCGTGCAGGAGTCCTTGCAGCATTTCATATCTGAACCGGCGACCCAGTAATTGGCCCTATTTGCAGGCATATTAACAGGATCACTTGCATAGTCGATGAGATTGTCGATAAAACTCTGCTCGTCGCCGGTATATTCGCTGTAACGGGCATAAATGTGCTGGGGTGACCAGTAACACCCGTACCGGCAGTTGGCCACGTTTGCCACTATGGGCTCCACGCCATCAAAGAAGCACTCATGAATATGACCGTATTTGGCAGGACTACCCAGGCAGCTACCGGTATTAGTGGTAATCGTGTCCAGCTTGTCCGCATCCGCATAGCCGATGGCCCCGATCCCGGCCCGGTAGTTATCGACAACATGACCTTCAATAATCGGATTTTCGTCGTTCTCGTATTTAGGAGCCTTGGCGTTTTCTTTCCAACCACCGATGCATCGCATCATATCCGAGGATCCCTTGTTGAAAAAAACCGCAGATGCGATGTTCCATTGTACCAACATGTTAGTAAGCGGTCTTTCAGTATCCGGAGAAGGGCTTCTAACAATACAGCCCCTTGTGGTGGCCTGGGTACCGGATCCTGCGTGCCTGACACACTGAATCAGCGGAAGGCTGTCACCGCCCGAGGTGGTCCCGTTATACAGAACGTCCGGTTCAAGTGTTCCGTCGCCATCCAGATCAGGTCTAAACTTGTTCCAGTTGGCCACGGTTCCTGTAAAAATCAAGCGGCCCATGATGGAGCTGATGTCGGTAAAGGGCACCGGAGCCTGGGGGTCGCAGTTTGCAAAGAAACGGAAGGGAACGATCACAGGCTTGTACAATGCAAGAGGGGGTACCGGAGCGGTAAGATCGCTGATCTCAAAGTCTGACCAATCACCTCCGAAGGGGCCTTTTAGCTGACCGTGGCTCTTATCGTTAAAGCACTCGGCCTCTACGTCGGAAGCGCCCAGTTTGATCTCCTGGCACTCACAATTTGCAAGGGAGGCGTTATCGACGATATTCTCTCCTCCAACAGTCTCCCAGTCTGTGCCATTCAGAGCGTATGTGTTTGGAGAAAGTATTAGACGGTAGTAATCATTACCAACACATTCAGGGTCAACGTTGTCCGGGTTCTGACCCTGGACGGCATAAATACCTTGAGCAGAGGCAAAACTGGCGTATTTGAAAATCAGGGTCTGGCCGTTGAACTCGGAAGAACCTGCACCGGTCACATTATCCGTCCCGACCGGATCTGTCCCGGCACAAACGGCAAAACCTGCATCCCTGGCGCCACTTGTTGCACCATCACAAACGTCATCACCCTTGTAGATATAGATGTCTTGGTCATTGCAACCGTTGTGTTTCATTAAACCATAGGCAACGGATGTCCAGTACTTATATTGGGCTGATGCCCCGTAGATCGTAATCTCCACAGGACCTGCACTGGCAGTATTGACCATGCCCAGTGCAAAGGCGAGGAGAGCTCCACACGCGATGATTTTTCTTAAATTCTTTATCATTTTGAATTTTCCTTTTACTTTTTTACAGGCACTTCACAAATGAAATGACAGTTATAAAGTACCTGTAGTGTTCAAATATAGCTATTGTCTACTTGTTTCTTCTTTTGATTCCCAATATACCAAGAAGCCCGGAACCCAAAAGCCATACTGCGCCCGGAATGGGAACCGCGGCGGTATGCATCCACACAGAACCGTCGTTACGAATTTCAAACTCGGTGAACCAGGGTTCGGTATCCGCGGCCTGCACGAGCTCCATATCAGGATCAGCAAAATCCCAGTTGAATTGATAATGATACAGGTAAAGCTCAACAGGGTCTTCTGGAGAAAGGCTACCCAAATCCGGCTCTGAATCAGGTCTTGTTCTGGTATTGTTAAATCCGGCATATTTGCCCTCGGTGATCGCCATATTGTACTTCTCATAATAAGAATGAACCATCGGCGTCAAAGTAGTCACTGGACCACCGTCCCCATGGTTTTGGTAAGTGGTTCTCAATGTATCGCCAACTGACTCAAAGACATCGATAAAGCTAAAATGTGCTCCGGGGCCGTCTGGGCCATTTGGTACAGGTATGACGTTTCCAGGTCCGGCTGATGCATCATATCCGTCGTATCCTGTGGAGTAGTATTCCCTGATATATTCAAAGTTTTGCTGGTGGTAGCTGTACATACCCACGTTTACGGCATCCAAATCACTGAAAAGGCCCGTGTCAACCGTGCCTGTATTCGCTATTTGCAACCAGGTACATGGTTGACGTTGGAGCATATCCGTTGCGGTCTCGTAAGTCCAGTTGTTCAACGCGTTGGCCGTGCCCAACAGGTCAATGGCTAGTTCAATGTTAGTGTCGTAAACCACCATGTTAAGGTGTTCTTTCCCAAAATACTCGGCATTGGCTTGACCCGCAACGGCAACCGCAAGAAAGGCTGCCAGAGCAATACTTAATAATCTTGTTTTCATTCTCATTTCCTCCAAAAAAATAATTTGTTTGTTTTAAATTCCCAGGCAGCCCGGCCATCCAATTGTAGCTGTCAGCTTTTTCTGGATCCGTAAGCTTTCCGTCACCCGGTTTCCCGGGTTTTGGCTTTTTCTGGAGGTTTGTTTTTTACCCCAAAACTATTCTCTTTATTCTTATCTTTCTCTTCCTTTTTTTTCTTTATCACCTCCTTTTTTATTTTTGCATGTGTGACATTTTGTTTTAGGGCTTTTTTTGAATCTTCGTTGGATTGAAGCTCCTTGTTATTAAATTGTTTTTTTGCTTTTAAGGCGTTGAGCTGTCCACAAATATTCAAAACGGATACACAAAAAAAAAGCCCGAACATAGAGTGCGTTGCACACTCTCTATTCGGGCTTCCTGGTGCTGGAATGAGTCAGCGAAGTACCCGTAATTCCTGAACTGCTTTAACTTAAAACATATTGATGTTATGTTTTTATGAGGGTATTGTTAAAAGTTCGTTAGACATGATTTTTTATTAATTTTCAGCTTGAATTAACTTAAAACATATCAATGTTATGTTCTTATGAGGGTATTGTTAAAAGTTTATTAGACATGATTTTTTCTTCAGATTGACACCTCTTTGAAAGGTAGAGACAAGGCATGCCTTGTCTCTACTCCCAGTCACCTTTTTGGCGACAAAAAAGTGAGGGAAATCACGTTTTACGAATGAAACTTGTTGCATTTCTTCCGAAAATAGAATAATCAAGGATTATGAAACGGGATATTTATCCCCAACTCCTTGTCTGGAAAAATTCTGCCCGATCGCCACCTAATTATTTTTGATGAAATACAATTCTCCCACAATGTCCTTAACAGCTTGAAATATTTCCATGCAAAAGCTGATAACTACCATATTGCAGCGGCTGGTTCCTTGCTTGGCATTAAGATGTCATCGCCAAAATTCTTTCCAGTAGGAAAGGTCAATTTTAGGCTTTATTTTTTTTATAGGGTGGGTCAATTTTA
>JAERRP010000252.1 GCA_016735415.1 Desulfobacterales bacterium
TTATGGAGATTGCGGAAAAGAACAACGACACCATCCTGTATGCGGAGTAACATGAACTTGGATTATACCATCGTGCGGTCGCCACGGCGCCGCAAACTGACCATCACCGTTGAACGGGACCGTTCCGTGGTCGTGCATGCGCCGGAATCGACACCGGAGGAAGAGATCCATCAAGTCGTAGAGACAAAACGTCAGTGGATTTTCGAAAAAATGCATCACCCCCAGAAATACCGGGATCGGCCCCATCCTCCGGGAAAGGAACTCGTAAACGGCGAATCCACCCTTTACCTTGGACGGTACTATCGCATCGAAGTGGTCAAATCGGGGCTATCCGAGATTCAATTCAACCAGCGCTTTTATATCCCGGCCGCCCGCATCGGAAAACGCCGGGAGGTCCTGCGGGAATGGTACATACAGCGGGCCGGGGCCAAGATCATTCCCCGGGTGAAACATCACGCCCGCGAGCTCGGTGTGACTTACGCAAAAGTCAAAATCGTCGACAATCTTTATCGCTGGGGTTCCTGCACGGTGAACAACAATGTCAATTTCAACTGGCGCCTGATCAAAGCGCCCATGTTTGTCATTGACTATGCCATCGTCCATGAACTGGCCCACCTCATTGAGGCCAACCACACCCCCGAATTTTGGAACATCATCCGAGCCCAGGCCCCAACCATGGAAAAGGCAAAGGTCTGGCTGAAAGAAAATGGTCAGTTGCTGGAGCAGGTCATTTAATGAAATTTGAAAAAATCACCCTCACCCAGCTCAAATCGTTTCTCTTCAAGGCGGCAGATATTTTACACAGGAAGATTGATGCCTCGGAGTAATAGGACATCATTTTTGAAGTGCTCTTTCTCAAACACCTTTCCGATGAATTCGACACTATGAGGAAGGGGAACTTTCCGAACCGGCAACTATTAAGGAATACTTAATAGTTCGCCAGGAGGGCAAGCACCAAGTCCGCCGTTCGATCAAGCACTACAATCTTGAGACCATCCTATCTGGCCTTCAACCGCAAACCGATGTATATGAACGAGTGGACCGATAAGCTCGGTGCTTTTCTCAAACTGAGCGTGTGGGAGCCGCTTTTCTGTTTTCAGTTGACTATCGGAAAGCGATACATTATATTTAACCCGACTAAACACAAACTTACTGTTTATACAATGGTCGATTTCGCCATGATTACATATAAAACCCTCGATATTGACGGCTTGTGGAATAAATCGGAATCCAGAACATTCGATGCGTCGAGTAAAGTGTTCCGAAGCGATATCAATCCGATTATCGGACGCTTTGATAAGAACCTGATCGAAATGATTATCGGGCCACGGCAGTCGGGAAAAACCACCTTGCTGTTTCTTTTAATCAGTCGTCTGCTTTCCGACGGCATTTTGCCGGAGCAGATATTTTATCTGAATCTGGATACGACGATTGTCGTTTCTCAATTTGACAATCCTTCTATATTTGTTGAAAAACTGACCGCCCAACGCAAAGAGGATGCACGTATCTATTTAATTTTGGATGAGGTTCAGCGGTTGAAAACCCCGGGCAAATTTTTAAAGGGAATTTATGATCTGGAGAAAAATATAAAAATTTTTGTGTCCGGTTCATCAAGCCTGGAGATTCGATCGAAAATCAAGGAATTTCTGACCGGTAGAAAACGTGAAACCCACCTGCTGCCCCTCTCTTTTGATGAAATGATTTCCCATGAAAAAAACCTGCCTGATACGCTCCAATGCATTCCGCTGGAAGAAAAAACAATTGATCAATGGCGCGAAAACGAATCGATCTACGGGACTTATCTGTCCAGGAAAATGGAGGAAACGGCCATATATGGCGGATATCCCGCCGTCTATCTTTCAGAAAACGATGAAGAACGTCGAGAGGTGCTTGCGGAAATTTATAACGCCTATGTCAAAGAAGATGTTATCGACCTGATGAATATTGAAAAAGTGGATATTTTCATGAAACTTGTCCAGACCCTTTCTTCCCAGGTCGGCAATTTAGTCAACAAGTCGGAAATATGTTCATTGATCGGCAGCAATGTCGTGACCATATCCAAGTTTATTAGCATACTGAAAGAGACATATATAACCTGGTATTTGCCGCCGTATGTCAGCGCGAAACGAAATGAAATAAAAAGCGCACACAAATGCTTTTTTATAGATAACGGACTCAGAAATTTTTCCGTTAAACTGTTTAACTCCATTTCCGACAGGCCGGATAAGGGGGCAATACTGGAAAATCTCGTTTTCACCGAGCTGCTTAAAAAGGCATCTCTATCAGACACACTTTATTTCTGGAGAACCAAGGCCGGAGCGGAAATGGATTTTGTTTTTATAAAAAATGGCATCCCCATCCCCATTGAAGTCAAATCAGGGTCCGCCATTCCAGGTCGATACCCCCGAAGCTTTCATTCGTTTTTAAACCGGTTCTCCCCTGAGTTGGCCATCTACCTGAACAAAGACATCTTTACAATTGACATCATTGACAATACAAAAATATTTTGCATTCCAACACACTGGTTTTTACATTCCGGGTTTGAAATGCTTGGAGATATTTAGGATTCGTCCGCCGTCCCAACATCAATTTTCGTGAAAAGTGCAAGTCCATGAACTGGCCCACCTCATCGAGGCCAACCACACGCCCGAATTTTGGAACATCATCCGAGCCCAGGCTCCGACTATGGAGAAGGCAAAAGTCTGGTTGAAAGAGAACGGACAGCTGCTGGAGCAGGTCATATGAAAAACCGTCCAGAGGCAACTTGGAAAGGGAAGAAGGACGAGAGGTCACCCATTTAAGGGGTTCGTCAATAGAAAATGACCCCTCGGTAAAAATTTGTATAACTTTCGTCTTAGCGTTTTCTTACGCTCCCGGGAGGCTGTTTTCAAAATCGTTCAGGACCCTCATTTCTATTTCATCAGGATGGCGGCCGGGCAATCGCGGTGCGGATACGACAAAAGCATTATTAGAATGTAGCCAAAAAAAATTGCTTCGGGATTCACTTCATATTTCATAGTGCCAGACATTTTTCCGCTTTAACCTCTTTAGCAATCTACCATCGATGGCCGCCAAGCCCATAAATACCAGCCCCATCCCGGCAAAGGCGTTCCATCCCAGTCGCTCGCCCAGCACCATATCGCCCAGCAAGATGGCACTGATGGGGATTAGAAAGGTGACCAGCAGGATATTCGTTGGACCGGCTGCAGCCAATACCCGAAAATAGATGATGTAGGCCAGCGAAGTACTGACAGCGGCAAGTCCAAACAGGGCCGCGAGGGTAGTCCCGCCGGGCGACAACTGCCATGGCTGCTCGATGAACAAAGCCAATGGCGTCATCATGACCGTGGAACCGCAGAGCATCCCCGTTGCCACAACAAGGGCGTTCATGCCCTTGAAGCGCCGCCCATAAATGGCCGCGCAGGCATACGACAAGGCCGCGCCCAGGACCGCAATCTGTCCCACCACCTCGACACCGAATCCCTGCAGCGAATTTACGCCGATCAATACCGTGACGCCCAGCCAGCCGATCAAAACCCCTGTGATCCGATTACCGGTAAGCCTTTCTTC
>JAERRP010000117.1 GCA_016735415.1 Desulfobacterales bacterium
CGCGCTATATCGACACCACCCTGGCCGTCGATCAAACCAAAGCTGAAAAAAAGACCCTGAACCAGGCCCTGGAAGCGCATCGCCGACATTTGGCGGAAATGGCCGGGCAGGAGAAGAAACTTGTGGAGCGCCTGGAGAACCTGGCGCAGGCCATCAACCGCAAGCGCCACCAGATCGCCACCCTCAAAAAAGAGCTTACGGCCCTCGACCGCAAAATTGCCCGGGCCGTCGAAGAAAGCCGCGTGCTGGATGAACGCATCGCCCGCAACACGACGGATGTCTCCCGGCGGCTGGTGGCCCTCTACAAGCTCAACTGGCTGGGCACGGCCAACCTGCTGGCCTCGGCGGATTCGGTCAACGAAATGGTCCAGCGCCGCAACGCCCTGGAATTCATTCTGGCGGCCGACGAGAAACAGCGCCGGCAGCTCATGACCGATCTGGACCGTTGGACCGGTTTGCGCCGGGAACTGGAAGCGCACCGGACCGACAAGCGCAAGCTGAAGAAAATGCGGCGGGATAACCTCGACCGCCTCCACCACGAGAAAATTCAACGGGCCCTGCTGCTGCAGGATACCCGGAACCACCAGGCCCTGAAACAGGCGGCCCTGGCCTCGTTGCAGGAATCCGCCCGCCAACTCGATCAGACGATTGAAGCCCTGAGCCGCAGCAGCGTTGTCGATCCGGCCCGGGCCAAGGCCCCGCCGGGTTCTTTCGGCCGGCTAAAGGGGTTGCTTAAAGGGCCGGTCCGGGGTAAAATTACAAATTTTTTTGGACCTTATAAAAACACCCGCTACAATATCACCAACTACCGTAGCGGGGTTGATTTCCGGGCCGATCGCGGCGAACCGATCCAGGCGGTATCCGGTGGGCGCATTATCTATGCGGACTGGTTCAAAAGCTACGGCAACATGATGATTATCGACCACGGCCACAGCTACTTCACCCTGTATGCGCATCTCGAAGAAATGTTCAAAGAGAAGGGCAATGCGGTCAAAAGCGGCGAAGTCATAGCAACGGTGGGGGAATCCGGCGCGCTGTCCGGACCCGGTCTCTATTTCGAGATCCGATACAACGGCAAACCCGAAGATCCGCAAATGTGGCTTATCGAGGATTAAGAGGATTAAAAGGAGATACACATGACATTGAAACCAAAGGGCCGGACCAAGATCTGGGTCATCCTGGCCGTGGCAGCCATTGTCTGGACGGCCGGCAGCGCCGTTCTGGGGGCGGCCGGCAGCGATGAAACCTACAAAGGCCTCAAACTGTTTACCGACGTACTCGAAATCGTCACTCAGAAATACGTGGATGAAGTCGACACCGAGAATATGATCCAGAAAGCCATCCAGGGCATGGTCCACAGCCTGGACCCGCACTCATCCCTTCTGCCGCCGGATGCCTTCGAAGACCTGCGCATCGATACCAAGGGCAATTTTACGGGCATCGGCATCCATATTACCCTGCGCAACGGCTTTGTGACGGTGATTTCACCCATTGAGGGCACCCCGGCCTTCAAGGCCGGCATCCAGGCTCAGGACCGCATCGTCAAGGTGGACGACACGCGGGTCGAAGACCTGCGCCAGGCCGTCAAACTGATGCGCGGCCCCAAGGGGACCCCGGTCAAGGTGACGGTACTGCGGCAGGGCGAGCAGGAACCCCTGGAGTTCGACCTGGTTCGCGACGTCATCCCCGTCAAGAGTATCAAAGCCCGTGTCCTTAAATCGGGCTTCGGCTATATCTGGATCACCAACTTCACCGGCAACACCACCGATGATTTCCTGAAAGCACTCGAAAAAATCGAATCGGAGAGCGGGCCCCTGAAGGGCCTGGTTCTGGATCTGCGCAACAACGGCGGCGGGCTGCTGGAAGAATCCATCGAAATTTCGGACATCTTTATCGATAAAGGCGCGATTTTATCGATCAAGGGCCGCACCCCCGCCAATACCCGCGTTTTCAACGCCTCGACCAGTGAGGTTGAACGCACCTACCCCCTCGTAATCCTGATCAACGGCGGCACAGCCAGTGCCTCCGAGATCGTGGCCGGCGCCCTTCAGGACCACAAGCGGGCCCTGATTCTGGGCACCACCTCCTTCGGTAAAGGGTCGGTCCAGACCGTCGAATCCCTGCGTGACGGTTACGGTCTCAAACTGACCATCGCCCGTTATTACACGCCCAGCGGCCGCTCCATTCAGGCCAAGGGCATCGAACCGGACATCGTCGTACCCTACAAACCGCTGGAAGAACCGGATGACACCAATGGTGACGACGGCTTTCTCAAGGAAAGGGATCTCAAAAACCACCTGGAAGCCACCGACACCGCGATGAAGGAAAAAAAGCAGCCCCATATCGGCGATGTCGAGTTCCGGGTCAACCCGCTTGAGATCGAAAACCTCAAACGCGACAACCAGGTCATGCGGGCCCTGGATATCCTGGTCTCTTACAATCTTTTCAAAGGCTTGAACGATTAGCGCCGCACTCCCGGGACCACGGCGCGGTCGACGTGCTTCGGTTGCCATCCGGTGGCCGAAGCACCACTGGTTCAAACCATGAGCACCCGTAAAAAAAAGAAGCCGGCCCCCGCCGCCAAACGGCGCCGCAAACCGGCCCGCAAGCCGTCTGCGCGATTACCCCTGCTCAAGATCGGGGTGGGCTTTGCGCTTTTGGTCGGTATTGTTTGCGGTGCCGGTGCTCTGCTCTGGCCCTATTCCCCCCCCGCCGCGCCGTCCCCCACGAAGGGGGCCGCACCGACAGCCCCCAAGCCGAAGCCCCGCCCGCCGCGGGTCGCCCGGACCAAACCCCGGCCGGCCAAGCCCGTCTATGAAATCTATCCCGAGAAAGCGATCGCCCGCCGGACGCCCAAAC
>JAERRP010000339.1 GCA_016735415.1 Desulfobacterales bacterium
GACACGGGTATGCCCCACATCGCGAACAGGTGCATTCCCAAGCCTGAGGCCAATTGGGCCACAAAGGCCCCGGGAATATCCAGGGGCGTGATCCCTTTGCCAACCGTATCGGCCACTTTCCTTCCGTATGTAATTGCGCCGATGGCGATTGCGCCCCCCCCTATAAATAGAAGTATTTTCGGATGAATGATGCCCAGATTGGAGATGGGTCCTACAGCATTGCCCGCGTTATTGGCGCCCATCGAGTAAGCCAGGTAGCACGAGGATAAGAGTGCCATCCGGCCGAGGGCGTTTTGTACGAGAAGGGAACTCGTTTTTATTCTTCTCATCACCAGGTCCAGCAGACGATAAAAACAAAACGCCAGGGCCATCGTAAGGATCGGACAGACGATCCAGCTTTCTACAATGGTAACAACCTTTGAGTAATCGATGTCCGCACGGACGGCCAGACCGATTCCCAATATACCGCCGACGATGGCCTGGGAAGTCGAGGTGGGAATACGGTAAAAGGTGGCCAGGGTTACAAAGAAACCGGAACAAAGGAGGGCCACAAAAATGGCCGTGTAGTCAAGGTCTCCCCTTACAATCCCCTTCCCGATGGTTTTCATCACATGGTCGCCCTGAAGCACGGCGCCGATAATAGAAAAAACCGCCACCAGGATCGCAGCCCTTTTGAATGAGATCAATCCGCAGCCAACGGTTGTCCCGATACAATTGGCCGTATCGTTTGCCCCGATATTCCAGCCCACATAAGCCCCGGCGCCCAGCAGTATTAACAGTATCGGTTCGATGGTTCCTCCTGGCGTGACTTATCGCCAACCCCTATACTTGTCTGAGTTCCCTGTTCTCTTTCCGGATGCGGGAATCGATTGCATTCCAGCGTCCCCCGCGCTGGTACGCCACCCATGACGGCGGCGCCAGTGGCATGGGGATCAAACCGGTGCCTGCGATCGAAAACGGCCAGAATGTCGTCAAGACCAAACGCTTCGGTGAATGCGGGTTAGGCTTCGATGGCCGGACTTGCCGGGGGCCGATGCAGCGCCATGACGGCGTCTCGCAGATAGGCCAGTACATCCGCGCCGGAAGCGTCGGCCTTGGCTTCGCCCGCGGCGATCTTCTGGTATTGCACCACGGCGGGCGCTTCCGTCAGCACCACCGGTTGGTCGATCAGCTTAAGCGCAAAATGCATGCGGTCGAACAGCACGGCGGGACCGAAGGCCTTGCCGGGAGGACTCGAGGACTGACCCAAAACGAGGTGATGGGCCAGGCGCAGCGCAGCGGGAGGGGAGGTATAGCCCAGCAGTTCTCCGAAAAGCAGCAGCGTTTCTTCGATCCCCTCGGCGTATTTACTTTCCAGGGAAACGCGGCCGTCGTCGTAGATAGCCTTAATGTCCGCGGCCTCGAAATGCAGATCCAAACCGGCAATCAGCTCCTCCTGAATCGTCCGGATGGATTCGCCTTTCTTGCAGATAACGACATCCGCATCATTCAGAATTTTGATGACGTTGCGGATATTGAGCATCTCCTTCACGACCGGACTTTTCCGCAAAACAACGTCATCGACGCTGGTGCTGTAAATGGACAGATCGTTGTCGAGCACAAGCAAGCGCGGCTTGTCCCCCAGCGGGGATAACCGGTAAAGCTCCATATCCCGCTCGACGATCTTTTCATATCCGCCTTCCGCCAGCAGTTTCCGGACCAGATCTTTATCGATGCGGCGGCCGCTGTCCGGAGGCCCCATGGAAGCTGCTATTTTCGCGGCCGTCGTGTTGATTTCCATTTTTTTCAGCAGGTTTTCTTTGAATCCCATGCCATCGCCCTCCATCTCTAAGAAAAGGGGAAACCGGCCTCATGGCCGTGGTGACTTGACGGGACCGCCCACAACGATAATGCCGCATGCTCGGGTCCGATGTGCTGGTTGTATGCCTTCCGGAAGGAGGCGCTTGTGGATGCCTCTCCTTAACATATGCCGGTCGGAACTGTAAACGCGCACGGCCGATAATCAGAAAGGCAAAACCATCGACCCTAAAAAAAGATTGACCTTCAAAGGCCTTTTCGCCGATATTACAAATTTAGATGTATAGTTTCGGTGACCGCCCCGCCCCACATTATCCAATCTTCTCGGCGTCAACCGCCATTACGATAGCATCCATGCGCTTAGCCGGCCGCAGGCACCCTGTTCGGCACCACAAGGCAGCGATGAGAAAGGGAACTGTATCGCCATGTCAGAAACAGCCAAATTAACGTACGCTGGAAAAACCTATGCGCTTCCAATCATTGAAGGCACGGAAGGCGAGCGGGCCATCGATATCACGCGCCTGCGCTCGGAAACGGGCCTGGTCACCCTGGATATCGGCTACGCCAACACGGGCAGCTGCACCAGCACCATCACCTTCATGGATGGCGAAAAAGGTATTTTGCGCTATCGCGGCATCCCCGTCGAACAACTGGCGGAGCATTCCAGTTTTGTGGAAACCGCCTACCTGCTGGTTCACGGCAAACTTCCCGGCCGGGATGAACTCAACCGCTTTTCCATTCTTCTGAACGACGCCTCCCTGGTCCACGAAGATCTGAAGATCTTCTATTCCAACTTCCCGCGCCAGTCGCATCCCATGGGCATTTTATCGTCGATGGTCAATGCCCTGCGCAGCTTTTATCCCGAGCTGCATACCATGGAAGAAGAAATCGACATGACCGTCACCCGCTTGCTCAGCAAAATGCGCACCATGGCAGCCATGTCCTATAAAATGTCCCGCGGTCACACCGTGGTCTACCCCCGGTCGGACCTGTCCTATTGCACCAATTTTCTCAACATGATGTTCGACTCGCCGGTTCGCCCTTATGAGATCGACGAAGTTTTAACCGAGGCCCTTAATGTCTTCTGGATTCTGCATGCCGATCACGAGCAGAACTGTTCCACCTCCGCCGTTCGCATGGTGGGATCCGGGCGCGTCAACCTGTACGCCGCCATTTCAGCCGGCATCGCCGCCCTCTGGGGTCCCCTGCACGGGGGTGCCAACCAGGGCGTGGTGGAAATGCTTCAGGATATCAACGCCAGCGGCCGGGGTTTGCAGCACTATATCGACCGCGCCAGGGACCGCAACGACCCCTTTCGGCTGATGGGTTTCGGCCATCGGGTTTACAAAACCTACGACCCGCGCGCTAAAATCATCAAGCCCATGTGCGACCGCGTCCTTAAAAAGCTCAAGATTTCGGACCCCCTTCTGGATCTGGCCAAGGATCTTGAGGCCGTGGCCCTCAAGGACGCCTATTTTATCGATCACACCCTTTACCCCAACGTGGATTTCTACAGCGGTATCATCCTGCGGGCCATGGGCATCCCCACCAACATGTTTACGGTCATGTTCGCCATCGGCCGGCTTCCGGGATGGATCGCCCAGTGGAAGGAAAGCATGGACGACCCCAAATGGCGGCTGTGCCGCCCGCGGCAGGTTTATACCGGTCCAACCCAGACCGACTATATCCCGATTACGGAACGTCATTCACGATGATTGTACCAATTACCGGCCATCTGAGCTGGCGCAAGCCGCCTCTGATCACGATTGCGCTGATCCTGATCAATTGCGCTGTTTTCCTCGTCTTCCAGCCCAATGATCAAAAGCACATGGAAGCGGCCTGGCGGCACTATCTCGACTCCGGCCTGGCCCGCATCGAACTGGAATATCACCTGCGCTACCAGGGCCAGGACCCTTCCGTCCTCCGAATCGCCGAAGAACAGGACGACGAGGAGGCCCTGGCCGCCTATCTGGAACAGATGCTCGGCGACAAGATTTTTCAGCGCAAACTCGAACAGGGTGATATCGTCGGGCCAAACGATCCCGACTACCACGAATGGAAAATGCTGCGGCAGGATTTCGAAGCCCGACTGGCCCGCGTGAGTTCTTCGCCCTGGGGGTTCAAGCCGGCCCAATGGCGGCCGCTGACCCTGCTGACTTCGCTTTTCCTGCATGGCGGTATCGGTCACTTGCTGGGCAACATGCTTTTCCTGTGGCTCTTCGGCTGCATGCTCGAACCGGGCATGGGCCGCCTGCGCTTTCTGGGGCTCTACCTGATCAGCGGCGTTGGCGGCGACCTGTTTTTCGCGCTCTTCAACCTGCACTCCCGTATGCCCCTGATCGGGGCCTCCGGCGCCATTGCGGGCCTGATGGGTGCTCTGCCGGTTTTATATGGCCGCCGCAAGGTTAACTTCTTCTGTTATTTCGGATTCTATTTCAACTATATCAAAATTCCAGCGATTGCGCTTTTACCCTTCTGGCTGGGTATGGAAATCTGGTCCGAAATTTCCCGGGGGGATATGAGTTCGGTGGCTTTCATGGCCCACGCCGGCGGCATCATCAGCGGGGCTTCAATTGCCTGGCTGCTTAAACGCCGCAACTGGCTCAGCGACCCCGAGGCCTTTCGAACCCCCCCGCCGGATGAAATCAGGCCGCTGATGGAACGGGCCATGCAGCGCCTGGGCGAGTTGGAGTTCGATCGGGCCCGCGACCTGTTTATGGAAATTCTGGAAAAAGATCCGGACCACGGTCCCGCCATCATGCAACTCTACAACCTTTCCAAACAGCAGCCCGCATCACCTGCATTTCATCAGTCCGCCGCACGCTATCTGAACTACCTCGTCCATCGGCCCCAGAGGTGGGACCAGGTACCCGGCGTCTATGAAGAGTACCTTCGAATGGCCGGGACCCCGCGCCTGCCCATCGACATCTACCCCTCCCTGGCCGGTGTACTGGCCGATAAGGGCCACCCTGAATCGGCCGCCCGCATCATCAGCGCCGTGATTAAAAAACAGCCTTTGCGCCAGGGCCTGCCCACAGCCCTGCTCAAGTTATCGGCGGCTTTCAGAAAAAAAGGAATGGCGCGCCGGGCCGATCAGTGTCTGCGACTGCTGCTCAAACGCTATCCTGAGTCGCCGGAAGCCCGGTCGGCCGGGTTGGCGGACAGGTAGTCCGACAACAGGCGCTGCGTTTTATAAAACGTGATTATCTATCCAGCCGGCTGACATGGACGCGTTAGAACGGTTTTCAGTGGGGGGTGACTCATCCTGCCGTTTTTTTCAATTGTTTCATGAAATCCCGTGCAAACGGCACGATATCGTGATCCGGAAATTTACGGATCAGCCCTTGAATGATTTTTTGCGCTTGGGGCGTTTGCTGCAGCCCGCTATGCAGAACCCGGGCGGCCTGAAAATAGGCTTTCGGCACCAACGGGCTGTCGGGTTGGGTCTTGATAAGCCGTTTGTAAGCCCCGATGGCTTCCTGGTGTTCGCGGGTCTCGTTCAACCAGCTGCCGATCTTGAGCAGGACGGCCGGCTCGGCCTTGAAAGCCTTGTCGGCGGTCGAACAATCCCGGTAAACCTGGCAGGCTTCCGCTTTCCGGGCGGCCTTGGTAAACTGATCTAGCAGCAATTGGCCT
>JAERRP010000232.1 GCA_016735415.1 Desulfobacterales bacterium
GGCGGTGATACGGTCATCACCGCAGATGATGCCGTCAATGTCAGCAACCACATCCAGAAGTTCTTCTTCGCTCAAGCGTTCATTCACGTTGGCTGGAATCAGATCAACATTTTCAGATTTCAGGCGCTCACGAAAGCGATCAATGACCGGCAGCATATAAGGGGCCGATACAAGAACTTTCCAAGTCATTTTGACGTCGTCCTCCCGGTTGTCTTCAAATATTGCAGCGTTAAAGGATCATCGTGCATCAAGCTTTCTACCAGCAAGCGGTCCTCTTCGGTATCGACCGCCTGGGTGGCATGCGGCGTTTCAACCATTTTTACTTTATAACCATGCTCGATAAAGCGCAGCATATCGATGGATTCGGCTTCTTCCAGGGGGGTGGGCGGAAGCTGATTGAAAAGTTTGAGCCCCGCCGTGGTGAAAGGGATAATGCAGACCTGTTTGTAGGCCGGAATTTGACCGAATGGTTTCAGTTGGCGCGTCGGAACAGCCTCGCGCGACATGTAAACGGCATAGTCCTCGGTATCCATAACGACTTTAATGGTATTCGGATTGGTAAAATCATTTTCGGTGGTAATCGGCACGGTAAGATTGACACAAATAGTACGCTTATCTTTACTGAAAAAAGGCTTCAGGGCCGCGTCTATCATTTCGGGGTGGACCATGGGTTCATCGCCCTGGACCATGACAACGATATCGGCTTCCAGCGTTTCCATCGCTTCAGCCACCCGGTCGCTGGCGCGCTCGTGACGGGATGATGTCATCAGCGCCTTGCCGCCAAAAGATTTTACGGCATCCATTATCGCCTGGTCACATGTCGCCACGTAAACCGCGTCAAGTGTACGGCACATGGACGTCCGGCGGTAAACGTGCTCAATCATCGGGAGACCCAGAATCGGGCATAACGGCTTGCCGGGAAAGCGCGTCGAACCCATTCGGGCGGGGATGATCGCGACGATTTGCATATTTTTGGGTTCCAAAATACTACTCCTCAACCAATATGGTTCGGGCCGGTGCGCCATCACTGCCGAACAGTTTGATTGGCAGACATATCAACTGATATGTTCCCGGTGTGACGGCGCGCAGATCCAGGCCTTCAACGATGATCACGCCGGCTTCCAACAGCACACGGTGCGTTGCGGAATCTTTGTCGCCGAACGGCTGTACCGATAGATAATCGACACCGATAAGGCGAATGCCCCGGTCCACGATCCAGCGGGCGGCCCGGGGCTCAAGGGCCACAAAATCAGGATTGAACTCGTGATCGGGATCCGCCCATAAGTCGGAGTTGCGCGTTTTGATAAGCAACCGGGTGGTTTCCATCGGCAGCCTGATGTTTTCTAAAATGTCGGGCGTGATCAGGTCGGCGTTATGAACCGCAATCACTTCCACCGGCCCGACAAGGGCATCCAGGGGCAGTTGTTCAACTGAGGCACCATTCTCAATAAAGTGTACCGGGGCATCCACATGCGTGCCGGAATGAACACTGCAGTCGAGCCTTGAATTGTTGCTGGTGTTTCCCTCTGATATGTCCCTGATCCGTTCTAAAACAACCGGTGGATCACCAGGCCAGACCGCTAAACCAGGGTGGAGTGGCAGTGAAATATCAATGAATTTCAATGGTTAATATCTTTCGTTTTTAACGATCAGCAGCCAGTTGGGAGGAATTCCATGTTTCGGTTGGTTTAACCATCAAATTAAAGAACCCAACTTTTTAACTGTTGGGCACTTGGCATAACTCACAATAAAATCAAGAGGAAAGAGCCACAAGGGCCTATATCACCAATGACGCCGATTGGCAAGCAAACCTGCCAATCGATGGGACAATCGATGATCGTTTCAATCGGTTTTGAGGAAAGCTCCGGCTGGACCGGACAGGGCGCGTGTTGGCGTCGGCGATCGAAAGTTTTGAATCGTTGGCCTGATGGCCATTTGCATGAAAAAATCCCGAAGAATTCGGATTTATTGTAATCTTGACAACAAGTTATCGGTATTGATAAGGATGCGCTTTACGGCAAAACATGCTGAATTACGAATCCGTCGGGAGTGCTGTATTTTACGCGTCCATCAGTTTTGGGAGATTATGGCAGGACATGAAAAAGCCTGAAGCTTCACTGCTTATTCCAGTCGAAAACCAGGTCGGCGAACTGGATGCCAAGCTGCTGCTGGCCTGTGTTGCGGCCAAGCGTGGGCTCACTTCCATTATTGGACCC
>JAERRP010000453.1 GCA_016735415.1 Desulfobacterales bacterium
CAATTTGCGACCGCTTCGACGAAGGCCTTCTGGTGCTGAAAGATGGTTTGCCGGTGTACGCGAACAGGTCTCTGGCGGCTCTGACCGGGCTATCCGAAAACCAACTGCTTTCGAACCCGCCGCATTCATATCTGGAAATGGATCTATCCCCGGATGAGCGTCGATCGCACTATGAAGCGCAAACCAGCGACGTGGTGGACACCGAGTCGCGCCTGAGAAAGGCCGATGGCACCCGGGTCCACGTGGCGATTTCAGGACAGTGGATTCCGGTGGATAGCGGCTTTGGCGAGTTTCTCATTATCCGCGAAATTACCGAGCGCAAACGCATCGAGCAGGCGTTGCTCAAAGCGCGCCAGCTGGAGTCGATCGCCGCTTTGTCGGGTGGCATCGCCCACGACTACAATAACCTGCTGACCGCCATCATGGGGAACATCTCTTTGTGCCTGACCAGTCTTGATTCGGACAGTCCTCAGCATGACTGGCTCACCCAGGCCCAGGATGCAGCCCTGATTGCCAAAGAGCTGACCAATCGCCTGATCACTTTTTCCAGAGGGGGAACGCCGCAAAAAGAAACCGTCGATCCGGCCGGGTTGGTCGAAGATGCGGCCGAATTTGCCCTGAGCGGTTCGAATATTGAAGCCCATTTCGATTTACCCGATGATCTCTGGTATATGGACGTGGATCGCATGCAGGTCGGTCAGGCCGTACACAATATTGTTATCAATGCTCGTGAAGCCATGCCCGCGGGGGGGAAGTTGCTGGTGACGGCCTGGAACGAAGTGGCGACGAAAAAATCGAACGGTCCTGCTCCCGGGCCCTATGTCGTTATATCGATTCAGGACTGTGGCCAGGGTATACCGCCCGAGATAATGAACCGGATTTTCGACCCTTATTTTACCACCAAGGAAATGGGTGAAGACCGTGGTATGGGTTTAGGGTTATCGATTGCCAATTCCATCATTGAAAAGCACGGGGGCGCTATCGGCGTGTCCTCGGGGGCCGGGAAGGGCGCCCGTTTCAGTATCTACATACCGGCATCCCAAAATATCAGCGCGCCCACACGCAAGGAAGAGACCGGCCCTATGGTTATGAATGGCACCCGTACAGGACGTATCCTCGTCATGGACGATGAGGAAATGATTCGGAATCTGACGGGCAACATTCTTTCCCGCCTGGGGTACGAGCCGGCTTTCGCACGGCATGGCGATGAAGCCATCGCGCAGTACCGGGATGCCCTTGCGAAAGGCAAACCCTTCGACGCGGTTATACTCGATTTGACCGTAAAGGGCGGGCTCGGTGGTAAAGAAACCATTCAGCAGCTGTTGGCGATCGACCCGGCGGTTCGCGGGATTGTCTCCAGCGGATATGCCAACGATCCGGGCATTACCAATTATCGTGATTACGGGTTTTGTGCGGTGGTCGCCAAACCGTACCGCATCAAGGAAATCAGCGATCAACTGGAACAGGTTCTGGGCCGACGGCAACCAGATACCGCCGGCCATGCCGAAATCGTGGATTGAGAGCAGATGCGGATGTCGGCCGGAGGAACGGGAGAGGCCCGGTCGTTGACAAAAACCGAATTTTACCGTTATAAACCGGGATATCCCGAAGGAGGGTGTCCGGCCTGATACCCTGCTGCTTGAGGGCTGATTCGGCAAGTGCCGTGCGAAATAATCAGACAGGGAGGCAGGCATGTCAGACGGTCTGGATGTGATCATTGTTGATGACGACCCCGCCGTATGTGAACTGATTACGGAAATTGTTAAAGGCTTTTACGCCTGGGGGCAGGTGCGGCCGTTTACGGATTCCGACGAAGCGATTCTGTATTGTTTGAGCTGCAAGTACGGTGTGGCGATTTTTGTCGTGGATGTATTCCTGGAAGGCAAAAGCGGATTTTTTTTCCTGGATGCCGTTGAAAAAAAATTCCCCTCAGCGCACAAGGATGCCATCGTCGTGACCGGAAACGCCAGTGACGACGTCGTCAACATGTGTATGGCCTCCGATATCAACCATCTTTTGGAAAAACCGATACGACCATATGCCCTGCAGTTTGCCGTGCGCGCCATCGCTGAGAAATACGTCAGTTTTGCAAAACACCTGCTCGAAGATCAAGATTTTGCCCGGAGCATTGCCGGATTGAATTTCCAAGCCGGCTGAACGCAGATGAATATGGATGACTACGCTAAAATCGGCGGCCGAAAAGTGGCTCGGGGATTT
>JAERRP010000369.1 GCA_016735415.1 Desulfobacterales bacterium
GATCTGAACGCCCTGCAGCCCCTCATCGAAAATAATATAGGTGCCTTTGGTACCGGCGATTTCAGACGCCTGGATGTCGCCGGGATATCAGGCCACGACGCCCTCCGGGACAAGTATGATTCACTGCGACGCCTGGCCAATGCCTATCCCGGTCTGAATCTCGTTGAGGTCCTGGATGACCATGAGCGCACTGCCCAAGCGCGCAGCATGCAGATTGTTAACCGTATCGAATTACTGATGCTGTTTCAGGCCAACAATCCCGAAGTCGAGTTGCTCCATCTCGATTACGCCGGCGGCAGCGCTGCGGTCGAAGATCTCAATTTCAACGGCTTGTCCGATGAAGACCAGGTTATGGTCCTGGCTAACATGAAAGCTTGTCAAAGGATCTACACCCTGGCCAAGGACATCGAGCATACCCGGATCATGCTGGAGGCTGGCTACCAGGCATCTTCCGATATCGTCCAGGACGGTCAAACTGCTTTTCAGTCCAATACCGGCCTGGACGAGCACACGGCCACCGCCTGTTACAACCAAGCCCTGGAAGCGGTGGGTAATACCACCGTGACCGTGGCGACGATCTTCGATGGCCTGTGGGGCGGATTGGACTGGACCGATGTGGGCAACATTGGACCGTTTATCGAAGATTACTTCAAGTCCATCGACGGCTATGATGAACTTTTCGGCCGTCAGGACTTTTGCCGCTGCGAGCATTGCCAGTCGATCCTAAGCCCGGCGGCCTACTTTGTCGACCTGATGTATTTTATCGAGACCCGGGTGCTCCCGGATGAATTCCATGAAACGCAACAGGAACATGTGCTTTACTTAAAGGTTCGCCGCCCCGACCTGTGGGAATTGCCCCTGACCTGCGAGAATACGCATACCCGGATATCCCAGCTGGTGATCGCCAATGAGATCTTTGAAAACTATATCGCCCGCAAAGAAGGGTACGCCGGATCGTTGGAGGATCGCGAGGCCGTGGAGGATGTGGTTTACCAGCAATGTCTCCAGGATGCCGAGGTCTCTTTTGGCCAGCCCTTCATGCTGCCGTTGGAAAAGCTCCAGATATACCTGTCGCATTTTAAGCAGACCCGGGAGGAGATTGCACAGCTGTTGGAAGAAGAACCGGCGGTGGTCGCGAGAGCCCGTTTCGGTCTTTCCGGTTTGGCGTACACCCTGATCACGCGACCCGATGACCGGCTCAATTTTTTCCGTGAGTTGTACGGCATCCAATTCGAGTTGCAAAACAGCACCGGGAAAATAGAAGCGTTCGATGCCCAAAAACTGCGCCCGCCCATGCATTTGAACCGGGATCAACTGGGCCATCTGATCAAAACCGTCTTTGTCACCGCCGGGGGCGTCGAGCCCGTTGCGATCGTCGGCGAAAAAACGGATGAAGACAGCGTCCAGAACGATATTGAGCGCATTTACGGCCTGACCATCGGTGCGCTTGACCGCATGCACCGGTTCACGCGCCTGTGGAAGCGACTTGCATGGTCCATCAGGGAGCTTGATCTGGTGTTGGCCCATCTTGCCGCCCAAGGCCTGTCCAGCGGCATTGAAGCGAACACCCTGAATTGTCTGGCGGATATCTTATCACTCCAGCAACGTTTGGAGACGACGGTTGAAACGCTTTGCGCCCTGTGGAGCGATCTGCCGAACACCGCCGTGGCGGATAACGAGGCCTCTTATTACGATCGGCTGTTCAACCAGGCGGGCTATGCCGAACTCGACCCTGATCATCCGCCAAGGTTTGCCCATCCGGCGTTTGGAAATGTTGAAGATGAAAATTTATATCGCCTGCTTGGCGGTCTGCGCGTAAGCAATGAAGACCTGTGCCTCTTGATCTTGCGTCTGGCGTTGCCGTTGGCCGCAGATGAGGGTGACAAAGGCTTTGATCTCACCCTGGCGAACCTGACGCTGCTGTATCGCCACGCCCGCCTGGCGGAGTTGCTGAAGCTCTCCATCGGCGACCTGTTTCAACTCATCCGCCATGCGCCTGAAATCGATGCCGGATATGTTGGCACCATAGACGACCTGATGGCTTTGCTATCATTTTGGGACTGGTGGCAGTCCAGCGCCTATACCCTGGATGAACTGGCGTTTATTGCCCACCCGGATGATTTCAATAGCGGCGAGGAAGTTGTTCCGGCCATGCTGGAACAGATTGAATCCGAAAACGCGCTGATCTTTGCCGATACGGTATTTTCGCACCTGGAGGACGTCACGGAAACCCAGTCCCGCGACATCATCAAGGCAAATCCCCAAAGTATCGAAATCGTCGTTGAATCCGAAAATCTGTATTGGCTGTCAAAAGCCTTCGATCCCCACGCCGCGTTGATTATACCGGATGGAATCGTTGTCGATGAAAACGACCTTAAATCGGTTTTGATGGTCTATCACCCTTCGGAAGTGATCCCCTCCTATCTGGCAGGCAACACGCGCACAAGCCCGGATCAGGCCCAGGTATTCATTGCCATGACCGGAGTTGATTTGAATGATCCCGATTTTACCGAGATCCTGCATGGTGTTCTCGAGTCTGACAAGCTGATTGAGCTGGCACAAAAATTTGTCCATCTTTCCGTATCGTTCAAACCGGATCGGTACCGTGCCGATATGCTCGAATTCGTGCAGACCTATGGCGAAATCTTCGCTATCATCGATTTCAATGCCACAACTATGGCGAGCGTCCAGAAAATATCCCTGTATGCCGATTTTGTCGAAAACTGCGGAGATCACATTGATATCGCCGATCTGCATGCGATTCTCCTGTCTTTTGACCCCCATGAAAATACGTTCACCGACGATGCTCAAGAGACTCTGACGCGGTTCCTCGGTATGGAATTAAATGCTTCTAAAGCGCTCCAGGATCACATCACCCTTTCTGGAAACGCACTGACGGCCCTGGATAAACTTAGCCGCTGTGCGGAGCGGGTGCAATATTTGGGTGTGGGCGGAGAAGCGCTCGTACGGGTGGTTTCAATGGAATACAACGAATTGGTCCAGGCCAGCCATGCCGTTTATGCCGCTTTCCGTGCCAAGTACGATGATGAGGACCAGTGGCGGGGCAAAATCGCCCCGTTTGAAGAGAAGATTTTAAACCGCAAGCGCGACGGCTTGAGCGACTATTTGATCCACGGCATCCATCCCGAGTTTGAAAACCGGTCCGATCTCTATTACTATTTTTTGATCGACGCCGAAGTGGACGGCTGTTTTAAAACCTCCAAAATCGTGGCCGCTAATTCCAGCCTGCAGCTTTACGTACACCGTATCCTGATGAACCTGGAACAGGATGCCGCCGGCAATTTCCACGTCGAACCGGATTGGGTGCCGCGCCCTGAGTGGGAATGGCGCAAACACTACCGGATATGGGAGGCCAACCGCAAGGTGTTTCTGTGGCCGGAAAACTATATCCTTCCCGATCTGCGTGACAACAAAACACCCCTGTTCGAAACCCTCGAATCAGAACTGCTCCAGCAGAAGATCGACGATCAGACCACGCGCGACGCCTACGGTGCCTATATCCAGGGTTTCGAAGCCATCGCCCATCTCAAGATCGCCGGCGCCTACCACGACATCCATGATGAGACCGATGTCCTCCACCTGTTCGGGGTCACGGCCAGCGATCCACCCAACTATTACTACCGCCCGGTGGAAAACGCCTGCCACGGCGCCAAATCGGACAGCCGCGGCACGGTCTGGCATCCATGGCTGGAAATGGATGTCAAGATTCCAGTCCGCAAGGTTGCCCCCATTCTTTACAATTGCCGGCTGCATGTCTTCTGGGTGGAGATTGTTACATCTCCGCGAAGTGGCGGGACCGGGGGAAGTT
>JAERRP010000614.1 GCA_016735415.1 Desulfobacterales bacterium
CATACATTCTGCCGCTTTGAAGACCCCTTCGGGCGAAGGTTTCGGCAGAGCCGCTTCACGGGTGATCACCGCATCAAAATCACGGGGTTCAATGCCGTCAAATTGTCGAAGGGCTGAAACAACTGATTTAAGACTGTTACGGGTAATGATGCCAACGGGGACACCCCGCATTCTTAATGTGGAGAGACACGCCTCCGCACCCTGATTGGGGATGGATAACCGTGCGGCTTCCGCCTCATGCCC
This sequence comes from Desulfobacterales bacterium, assembly GCA_016735415.1. The sequence continues at coordinate 244 of JAERRP010000614.1, forward strand.
CTCAAGAATCCTTGTGAGAACACCCCGGTCTTTAGGTGTCTGCAATTTGATGTGCTCCAGAATCGCCATATCATGAGGACACTCAATCTCCTCTTTAATGACCCGGAAATCGATGGCGCCGGGTTGCGTGAGCGTGCCGTCGAAATCGAACAAAACGCCTTTCATATATAATCCTCTGCTCTTTGTCGCCGCCAATGCCGTGGCGCCAAGCACTTATGTTTTTTCTAAAAACCCCTTTGGCTTGAACCAAAATATAATCTTAACATCAGTCTTGTCCGGAAACCGGAGAAGAAGGTGAATTGTTGAGCCATACCTCAAAGAGTTTGAAGCCGAGAGAGAGAATAATGGCGCCGATGAAAAGACCGACAATGCCATTGAGTATGAATCCGCCGATGGCGCCGATGAATACCACCAGCATGGGCACATCAACGCCGCGACCCATTAAAAGGGGTTTCAAAAAGGAGTCGCATCCGCCCACAAGCAAGTTCCAGATCGCAAACAATATGGCCGGAACCATACTGGTTGTATAAAATACGTAGATAACAATCGGGGCCAGGATAATAAAAGTGGGCAGTTGAATCACCGCCAGAATCAGGACAAGCAGCGCCCAAAGACCCGCCCCGGGAACACCCGCCACGAGACAACCCAGTCCCGCCAGTATGGCCTGTATGACAGCCACCCCCAGAATGCCCAGGGCAACACTTCGCACGGTCGCCCCCGAGAGTTTCACAAGGTCTGTTCCCCGTTCACCGGCAAGGCGAACCGCAATGGCCCGCGCTACCTGAGTGCCGCGCTCTCCATTTGCAAGCAGAACACCGGCAATGAGGATGGCAATCACGAAACTCACGATTGCGAATCCGGCGCCGGCAGCCGTGTTCAGCAGCCACAGACCCAATGATTTGAGATGGGGCGCGATCTGGCCCACAGCAACGGTAAGATTTTCTGAGGCAAGGCGCCAGAAATCATGGAGCGTTTGGCCGATGACCGGCCAGCTTTTGATCTTTTCCGGTGGTATGGGAATACGAAGTGACCCTTCAGAGAAATCAGCGGATAACTTCTGGGCGGTTTCCACAAGAGAAGAGGCAAACATCAGGAAGGGAACAATGATGATGAGCAGAAGAAGCAGCGTAACCAGCACTGCTGCCAGATTATTACGTCCTCCCAGGACGGAATTCAGCCAGCGATACCCGGGGAAAATGGCAATGGCTATGATGACGCCCCAGACGAAAATCTGGATGAACGGTTGAGCAATCCGGAAACACCAAAACAGAAGCAGCACAACAAGGCCCACATGGATGGTTATCTCCAGCGTCTTGGCCATAAGAGATTTATCGCTCAAGGGATCATATGAAGGATTCATTTTGGAGCCTCCAATCTATGGTAGGATTTTCTCAAAACCGTGCCGTGGCTCATTGCATACCAAAACTGCATAGCGCTAAACGCGTTGCAGTCTTCGATGTTACGGTCAATGGGGATGTGAGACATACACCGATTTCGGCTTCTGAAGTCCTAATTCTTTTCCATCTTCAAGTGGCAACCCCCGCATTTTCTGTAGGCACCGGTCTTCATCTTTTTTTTCGCCAGGTCCTTGTGACATCCTTTGCACTGGTAATGAAACGCCTTTTGAAGCATGATTTTGTTATGTTCTTTATTCTTTGGGTCATGGCACTGATTGCACCGCTTCGTCTCTCCCCACGGCACCCAGACATTCTGACCATCTTTGTAATCGTGATGACAACCCCAGCAGAAGAGTTTGTATTGGTACGCATGCTTTTTATGAGTGAATTCCACCGGCCCTTTTCGTTTCTTTTTATACCCCTGGTTATTGAGCAGGATCAGATCGAGATTTCTCGGATCTGAATTTTCGCCAATGTCACCGGATGAGATTCCAGCCGCCTGAGGCGAACCCGCCTCAACCGTCACAATTTGCCATCCGGTAAAAACCAGCGCGATCAATACCGACAGAAACAACACGTTCCAAAATGCTTTACGATCCATCGCTCCCCCCTCATTGT
>JAERRP010000407.1 GCA_016735415.1 Desulfobacterales bacterium
GGACAATGACCGGCGTTTTATCGACGCCCTGCTGGCCCTGGCCCCCGGACGCGTGATCGACGAGGCGCTACGGCGCCAGAATGCCTGCTGCGCCGGCGCGGCCGCCGCTTCCGTTGAGGCGGCCATGGGTATGGGGGCCCGCCAAGGCCAATTGCAGGCCTATGCCACCAGCCATGATAAAAGCCCGGGAGACAGTTTTGTGGGGTATGCCGGGGTCGTTTTTTTCTAAGACCGCGGTCGGATATTCACGGGGCCTGCGGGCGGAAGAGGGTGTACATCAGTTCAAGCTGACCCGGCGCGGTCTCCCCCTTTTTGTCGATCAGGACCTGCCAGCTGGAATGGCCTTCGAGAAGCTGCAGGGCCTGGGTAATCCGGGCCAGCAACCCGGCCGCGCCGTCTTTATCGATTTTGAGGGTTTCACGTTCGCTGAAGGTGACATCATCTCCGGCCTGCAGGCCGGGGGATAACCCCACCAGCACCGAACCTTCACCGATTTCCAACAGGGCCCGGTTCAGAGCCGCCGCCAGTCTGGGAGCCACCGGGGAAATTTCGCGATACAGGCTTGCGGCCAGTTCATAAGGTGTCATGCGATGATGCCCCTGGCTTTGAGTTGTTTATCAATCTTGGCCCATGGATCCCGCAGGGTGGCCGTGCGGTTGAAGACCGGGTGTTCGGGGGCCGAGTCCTTGATATCCGCACAGAAATAACCGAGGCGTTCAAACTGGACGACAGCGCCGGGTTCGAGCCCCGCCAGGCCGGGTTCGAGTTTGCAGTTTGTGAGCCGGGTGAGCGAGGCCGGGTTGAGGCAGGCTTTTAAATCACCCTGGCCGGCCGTTCCCGGGTCGGCTTCGGAGAAGAGCCGGTCATAAAGACGCACTTCCGCTTCCACGGCATGTGCGGCCGAGACCCAGTGGATCGTCGATTTGACCTTGCGCCCGTCCGGTGCATTCCCGCCCCGGGTAGCCGGATCGTAGGTGCAGCGCAGTTCCACCACCTCCCCATCGGCATCTTTGATCACATCGACACAGGTGATGAAATAGGCGTAGCGCAAGCGCACTTCCCGGCCCGGCGCCAGACGGAAGAACTTCCGGGGGGGCGCCTCCCGGAAGTCGTCCCGTTCGATATAAAGCACCCTGGCGAACGGCACCCGCCGGACCCCGAAATCAGGATCGGTGGGATGATTGCGGGCCTCGAGTTCTTCGCTGCGGTCCTCGGGATAGTTTTCGATCACGACCCGCAGCGGGTCGAGAACACCCATGTAGCGCGGCGCGCGCGCGTTCAGATCGTCGCGCAGGCTGTATTCCAGGAGGGCAATATCCACCATGCTGTCGCGTTTGGCCACGCCGATGCGTTCGCAGAAGTTGCGGATGGATTCGGGCGTATACCCGCGGCGGCGGAGCCCCGATAGGGTGGGCATGCGGGGATCGTCCCAGCCGTCCACGATACCTTCCTGGACGAGTTTCAGCAGTTTGCGTTTGCTCATGACCGTGTAGCTCAGGTTGAGGCGGGCGAACTCATACTGCCGGGGATGGCTTTGGACCGGCAGTTGATCGAGAAACCAGTCGTAGAGCGGGCGGTTGTTTTCAAATTCGAGGGTGCAGATGGAGTGCGTGACCCCCTCGATGGAATCGGAAAGGCCGTGGGCAAAATCATACAGGGGGTAGATGCACCAGCGGTCGCCGGTGCGATGATGGGCCACTTTGCGGATGCGGTAAAGGGTGGGGTCCCGCAGGCTGATATTGGATGCGGCCATATCGATCCTGGCGCGCAGCACATGGGTGCCGTCGGCGAATTCGCCGGCGCGCATGCGTTTAAAGAGGTCCAGGTTTTCATCCAGCGGCCGATCGCGATAAGGGCTGTTCTGTCCGGGTTCGGTCAGCGTTCCGCGATGGGCGCGGATTTCTTCGGCGCTCAAACTGTCCACATAGGCGTTGCCGTCCCGGATGAGTTGCAGGCCAAATTCGTAAAGCTGTTCGAAATAATTGGAGGCGTAATACTCCCGGTCCTCCCAGTCAAAGCCCAGCCAGTGAACGCCTTCCTTGATGACCTCGACGTATTCGATTTCTTCCCGGGCGGGGTTGGTGCCGTCGAAACGCAGGTTGCAGACCCCGCCGAAATCCCGGGCGATCCCGAAATTCAGACAAATGGACTTGGCGTGCCCGATATGCAGATAGCCGTTGGGCTCCGGTGGAAACCGCGTCATCACGGTGCTGTGCTTTCCGGAATCCAGGTCGGCTTTGACGATCTCACGGATAAAATTAGAGGGCTTTTCCATTTTTTCGGTCATTTCGGGGTTGAATACGATTTAATGCTTCATTCCTCTTACACGCAAGGCCGGGCATTGTAAACGTGCCTGATCACCAGGGTCTCTTCCCGGTGAAGGGCAGGTCCAGCGGCATCCCTTTCGGCGGGCCGGAGGGGTTTTTCTGCTCGGCGATAAAAAAAGGAGGCCGCGATAAACCCGCACCTCCTTGATGGTCGTCTGGCTGAGGGACCAGGATTCGAACCTGGATTGACGGAGTCAGAGTCCGTAGTCCTGCCATTGGACGATCCCCCAGCACGATCAGGATTGGGATTTTTATATAAAAGCGCCGGACGAGTCAACCATTTTGTCTCCCTGCGGCCGGGGATTCAGGCGGCGGACCGATCGCCGGTATCATGTGGCCGCGGCCGCACGGGCTTCGATGAACGCCAGGGCCTGGTTCATCCGCACCAGGGTTTCGTCTTGGCCGAGTACGCGGATAATTTCAAAGATGCCGGGGCTGACGGTTTTGCCCGACAGGGCCACCCGGACGGGTTGAGCGATTTTGCCGAGTTTCAAGCCCGTGGCCTCCATGGTCTGCACAAACGCCCCTTCGATCTGGTCTTCGTCAAAGGTGCTGAGCTGCACCAGTTGGGCCGTCAGATACCGAAGTGGCTCCAGGGCCGGCGCTTTCAGGAATTTGGCCGCGGCCTTTTCTTCGTAAACGATCGGGTTCTGGAAATAAAAAAGGGCGCTTTGGGCCATTTCCACGAGCGTTTTGCTCCTGGCCTGCAGGGTCGCGACCGCCTCCTGGAGTTGGCGGCGGTCGGGTATTTCCACTTCATGGGCCTTCAGGAACGGCTGGAGTGGATCCACCAGGGCCGCCGCCGCCGCTGCCCGTATATGCTCCGCATTCAAAGCCAGCAATTTGGCCGGATCGAAAATGCCGGCCGATTTCCCGATGTTGGCCAGGGAGAATTTTTCAATGAGTTCCCGACGGGTGAAGAATTCCTGATCGCCATGGGACCATCCCAACCGCACCAGATAATTCAACATGGCGTCCGGCAGATAGCCCATGTCGCGATACTCCGTGACGGACATGGCCCCATGGCGTTTGCTCAGACGCGCGCGGTCGTTTCCCAGCACCATGGGCACATGGGCAAACACCGGCAGGGGAGCGCCCAGGGCCTTATATAAAAGGATCTGTTTGGGCGTGTTGTTGACGTGATCGTCTCCGCGGATGATCGTGTTGACCCCCATGGTGATGTCATCGACCACAACGGCCAGATGGTACATGGGCATGCCGTCGCTGCGGCAAATGATGAAATCGTCCAGCTCGGTATTTTGGAAAGCAATCGGCCCCTTGACCTTGTCGTCAACCACCGTGGTTCCGGTGGGCGGGACCTTGAAGCGGATCACGGCCCTGGCAGACGGCGGCCGTTGCTTATTCCGGCAGCGCCCGTCGTAGCGGGGTTTGTCCCCCTGGGCGGCCGCCTTTTGGCGCATGGCGTCGATTTCTTCCGGCGAGCAGGTGCAGTAATAAGCATGGCCGTCATCCAAAAGCTTCTGCAGATATTCACGGTAGACCGGAAGTCGCTGGGACTGGAAATAGGGTCCTTCGTCCCAGTCGATGCCCAACCAGGTCATCGATTCGAGGATCGCATCGACCGATTGCCGGGTGGAACGCTGCACGTCGGTATCTTCAAAACGCAGCACAAAGCGGCCGCCGCAGTGGCGGGCGTAGAGCCAGTTGAAGAGGGCCGTGCGCGCGCCGCCCACATGCAAAAAGCCCGTGGGGCTTGGCGGAAATCGTGTAATGACGGGATCCATATATCTGCTCTCCTGATGAGGATTTCGTTCCGGTTCGTCACACCCGGGTGTGTTAAAAGGCTTCGGGTATCGGCCCTCAGCGGCAGTCCTCCATAGCACATCACCGGGAGAGGTACAATACGGCGCGCGATTACGCGCGGCCAAATTCGCTTGACATTTCAAAATTGATCAATTACTAAACACAGTTTATATTAAACTGCATTAGGAATATATGATTTTTATATAATACCAATAGGTTAGGAGATTACTTATGGCTGTTCCCAAGCGAAAAACATCGAAGTCAAAACGCGATATGCGACGCACTCACAAAAAGACCGCCGGCACCCAACTGACCACCTGTGCTCAGTGTGGCGAGCCCAAACGTCCGCATCACGTCTGCATGAACTGCGGGACTTACCGGGGTCGCAATTTTATTGAGACCGACGAAGAATAGTCCGCCGCCGGTACGAAAAGACCTTCACGGGGTCGCTCGTGCCGCCACCACACGCATTGTTGCAGCCTGGTTTATGGGGTTAACACTGATCCGGGCGATCAACCCGAGCGCTTTGGGGCGATCTCCGGATATCTGCTGAAATGCAGCGACTGAAGCACCTGCGCGTTTCTTACGAAAGCTGGTAACTAAGGAGGAGAAAATGTCGGTTGAAGATAAGGTTAAAAAGTTGATTGCGGAAAAACTGAATGTCGATCCTTCAGAAGTGATTCCGGAAGCCAAATTTGTTGACGACCTGGGTGCGGATTCCCTTGATCTGGTCGAATTGATCATGACCATGGAAGAGGAATTTGATATGGAAATTCCCGATGAGGATCAGGAAAAGATTCTCTCGGTCAAGGACGCGATTGCCTATATCGATACCCACTAAATGGGACGGGTCGGAGATATCCGCAGTCCCGTGCCCGGCGGCGCTCATCCGCCGCTGGGTTTCGTTCTCCAAAATTCCGGGGAGAATCAACTCCCCGGCAGACTTCCGGTATTATCCGCCAAATGCTTCAGGCACCCCTCCCCGTTAATCCGGCGCCATCCCATTTCAATGTATTTTTCCCGCGGCCCTGACACGGTGGCACCGCGGTGGACGGACGCGGTGTTTTTGCTTGCGGGATGCCAGACGGGTGTATTTA
>JAERRP010000921.1 GCA_016735415.1 Desulfobacterales bacterium
TCCCCTCTCCCCATTGTCATCAAAGGTTCGCGCGCACCTGACCCCTGATGATAGATCTAATCCACGGGACCTGATGGTCCTTTTTGATATTGACGGGACGCTGGTTGACTACCAGAAGACGGAGGCGGGCCGCCCAACGCTATCCGTTGCTTAAGAACGCTTTTCACTATCCGGGGTTGATTTCGTTTTGTTTCGGAAACATCCGGGCGCAAATTATATGCAGCGCTATTTGGATGGGGGGCTTGACTTTGAAGCGTAGCGTCTGGAGCGTATGCGCGAATTGCATGCCGCTGCGTCGATCACGGTGAGTGAAGTGACGAGGAACCTGGTCAGCGATCCTGCACACCGCGATCTTCCGCCGAATCCCGCGCGGTCATTCACGCCGGCGTACAAGCCATCTTAAAACCAGATTGCCTGCGACCGCATCAAGATGGCTGGTCGTCCCCCGTAACCGCCTGAAGCCGGCCCCGTCAGATGGGAGGAAGTCTGTCTTCCGGCCTCAGTACCGGTGGCTGGGTTACCACCGTTTCAGGGTATTTCAAACCTGAACCGGTATTGAGCAGCACAACCTTCTCCTCCGGTTTGATCCACCCAGTTTGGGTCAGCTTGACGGCAGCACTGAGCGTGGCCGCACCTTCCGGGCATACGAAGGTCCCTTCCCGGGAAGCCATCATGGCCTCGGCTTTCAAAATATCGCTGTCATCCACCGCAACGGCACAGCCGTCGGTTTTGTAGATGGCATCCAGCACCAAAAAGTCGCCCAGCGCCTTGGGGACGGTTATGCCGAAAGCGAGGGTGGCGGCATTCTCCCAGAATTCAGATTCGGTTTTGTTCTGTTTCCAAGCCTCTATGATGGGAGCGCATCCCGTGGACTGCACCGCCACCAGGCGGGGGAATTTCCCGCTGATCCAGCCCATCTCTTCGAGCTCGCGCAAGGCCTTGTAGATGCCGATAATGCCCACACCGCCGCCGGTGGGGTAAAGGATGACATCCGGAAGCTTCCAGCCGAACTGCTCCGCTATTTCAAGGCCCATGGTCTTCTTGCCTTCGATGCGGTAGGGCTCTTTTAAAGTAGAGGCATCAAACCAGCCGTGATCGGCCACAGCCCGGGCGACGATCTTACCCGCATCGCTGATCAGGCCGTCAACCAGATAAAGCTCCGCGCCGGCAATGGCACACTCGCCCCGGGGGATGGGAGGCGCATCTTCAGGCATCACGATGATGGCCTTAATGCCGGCGGCGGCGCAGTAAACAGCCCAGGCGGCCCCGGCATTGCCGTTGGTCGGCATGGCCAGCACCTTGATTCCCAGTTCTTTGGCGCGCGAAACCCCAACGGCCGCCCCACGCGCTTTAAAAGTACCGGTGGGAATGATCCCCTCGTCTTTCATGAAAAGATTGGGCAACCCGACTTCACGCCCCAGTTTTTTCATCGGCAGGAGGGGTGTCATGCCTTCCCCCAGGCAGATCATGTTGGCCTCCTGTTTAACCGGCAGCAGTTCCTTGTAACGCCAGAGATCCGGCGCGCGGCCGATTAAATCCTCCTTGCGAACCGCTTCCTTGACTTTGTTGAGGTTGTATCGAACCAGAAGCGGGGCGCCGCACCGGCACAGCTGGATGACTTGATCACTGTCGTAGGTGGCATTGCATTTCGGGCACGATAGGTGCGATACATACATCGGGTTACCTCCCGCCGGTCGTTGGTTATTGATTCAACAGCGCAATTGCTTCGACTTCTACATTGGCATCTTTGGGAAGCCGTGCCACTTCAACGCAGGCCCGCGCCGGTGGATCGCCCTCGAAAAATTCAGCGTAGACCTCGTTAATCTCCGCAAACTGGTCCATATCGGCGATATACAGGGTCGTTTTCACGACCCGCTCCAGGGCGCTGCCGGAGGCGACCAGAATTTCCTTCAAATTATTGAGCGCCCGACGTGTTTCTTGCTTGATATCCGCCGTCACCAACTCACCCGTACCCGGGTCGATGGGCAGCTGACCGGAAACAAAAACCATGGTATCGGTTTTAATCGCCTGTGAATACGGCCCAATCGCGCCGGGCGCTTTTTCTGTGGCTACTGTTCTACGACTCATTTGGTGTTATCCTCCTTCATCCAGTGAACGTTTCATCGGCGACCTGCCGGATAACCGCCGCAATAAACCGGCAGTCTTCCATCGAAAACGTCAGCGGAATGCGAAAGTCGCACAGGAAGTCCAGGATTTGTTTGGTCCGCGGCAGCGGCGGTTTGTCCTGGATGTATTCCCAGCTGTCGAAGGCGCTGGTAAACCCAACGGGCTCCCTCCCGCCGAACCATTTGATTTCCACCCCACGCCGGCCACATTCTTCTATGAATCGTTCCATCTGATGCAGCGCGGCCTTTTGAATACTAAACTGAATGGAACTGCCGACATAGTGCTCCTTCGCATGCCTCCGTGGCACGCGGATGTGATCGACCTCGCGCAACGCTTCTTCCAAAAGGGCATATCGTTGATTCCATCGCTGGCATTGTCCGGGAAGTCTTTCCAGCTGCGGACGGATCAGAGCCGCCTGCAAGTTGGTCATGCGCAGACTGAAGTTCGGGATGCGCTTTTTAAAGCGTTCGAAGACTTCCATCGGCGGCCTGGAAATGTGCCCTTCATAGAGCATGTACGAACCGGAATAGAGGATCGCCTGGGCCATGATGTCATCATCGTCCGTCGCCAGCAGCCCCCCCTCGCCGGAATTCAAATGCTTATAGGTCTGGGTGCTGAAGCAGCCCACCGCGCCGAAGGTTCCGATGCTGCGTTCTCCCCAGCGGCAGCCGGTCGTATGGGCACAGTCTTCGATCAGGTCGATACCGTGTTGCGCACAGACGGCACTGACGCGGTCCATGTCCGCAATATGTCCCCGCATGTGAGAAAGGAGTAAAAATTTAGCGCCGCTTTGGACGGCTTTCCGTTCCAGGTCATTTAAATCAATCGTATAGTCCTCTGTAATTTCTACAAGAACGACCCGGCCCCCGACGTTTTCAATGGCGCCCGGTACCGGCGCAAGCGTAAATGCATTGCACAAATCCCCATCACCGGATCGAGCGCCGGCACTTTTAAGGGCCACATAGATGGCACTGCCGCAAGAGTTGAAGCCTGCGCAGTATTTGGTCTGCACATAATCGGCGAATTCCTTTTCCAGCAGCGCCACCTCGGAAACCTCACCGGGGGCCGTGTTGTACCGGTGGAGGCGGCCGTTGCGCATCAAGGCCAGGGCACGGCGTATCCCCTCTTCCGGGATCGGCTCCTGGCGGGTAAATTCTCCGGTAAAAACGAGTCGGTCTTTTTCGGTTGGTGTCATCATACCCCCGGGGAATCGTAAACGCCGTCAGGGTTTCTCCTTCAGCCTGATAGAACGTATCTCAGAATAAGGATTAGGGTTCATGGCAAGGCACGGGGTAGCGAAAAAGTGGAGCATACACATCGTATGTGAGCATTTAAGCCGCTTTGTAACGCTGCCAGGGGCCCTTAGACTATTTTTGAGATAGGTTCTAATAGCGTTTCTGTGTATATACATCGAAATCGAATTCTTCTTCCGGAAAATACTTCTTCAGCCGGATATCGGCGGATCGGGCATGCCCTTCCATTCCTTCAGTGCGCGAGATCCGGGATGTCACCGCACCGATTTTTCGATTGGCCTCACGGCTCAGTTTTTGGTAGGTCAGGGTCTTGATAAATTTGGCCACGTTCAAACCTCCCGAATAGCGTGCTGCTTTTTTGGTCGGCAGGATATGATTCGTTCCCGATGTTTTATCGCCATAAGCAACCGTACACGCCTCTCCCAGGAAAAGGGATCCGTAGTTGCTCAACTGATCCAACCACCAGTCCAGATTCTTGGCCATGACCTGCACATGCTCGGCGGCATAATCATCACTGACGCGCACCATCTCCCCACGATTTTCACATAAAACCACCTCGCCGTAATCGCGCCAGGAAGCCGTCGCCACCTCGGGCGCCGGAAGATCATTGATGACCTTGGGAACAATTTCCAATATTTTGGACGCCAATTTTTCCGAATCCGTCACCAGCCAGACCGGCGAATCGTACCCATGCTCCGCCTGACTGACCAGGTCCACCGCCACGATCATGGGGTCGGCGCTGTCGTCGGCAATTACCAGGGATTCCGTCGGGCCGGCAAAAACGTCGATACCGATCTCCCCGAACAGCATTCTCTTTGCTTCGGCGACGAAAGCGTTCCCGGGCCCCACGATGATGTCGGCCGGTTTCCCGGTAAAAAGGCCGTAGGCCATCGTGCCGATGGCTTGGACACCGCCTATCGACATAATCACATAGGCCTTGGCCAAAGAGAGTGCGTCCAG
>JAERRP010000529.1 GCA_016735415.1 Desulfobacterales bacterium
GGACTTCATGATATAGCCCTCGATCTTGAGACGGCCCGACGTGAAGGCCTGCATCGGATCGAGTTTTCCGGAAGACATGTCCACAAAATCCGCTGGCGCCATGATCAGCGTGCAGGTGGGCTTGTCGGCCTTGCCCGCACGGACCTCACAGGTCTGGTCTTTTACGGCAATTTGCCAGTCGCCGCCCCCCGGTCCGCTGATACAGTACTGAAAGATTAGCGCCACCCCGGCCGCGCGATCAGCCTGGAAAGCCTCCGGCATGCGCTCGAAAATGGCGGCGACCTCGGGTGCGTCCGTCACCGGCGCCGCTGGCCCGTCGGACGGCGCCGGGGCCAGCAGATCCATCAGGGCCGTGGTGGCATCCGGGATTTCGGAGGCCCCTTCGAGATCGTTGATCGCATCCCAGTGGGACTGGATATCTTCCAGACACGGCGGCCGGTCGGCCTGGCCGATCTGGGCGCCGGCCCCTGTGAGTATCGTGGCGCGGTTGAAATAGCCCATGCCGGCGTTGAATATCCGGCCGCTGGTCTCACAGTCCTCGCTGCCGAGATAGACTACCATGGGCACCACAAACTCCGGGCGCATCTTTTCGAAGAGCTCCGGGGGCATGACGTCCTCGGTCAGGCGCGAGGCCGCCAGGGGGGCAATCGTGTTCACCCGGATGCCGTACTTCTGACCCTCCAGCTTGAGCGTGTTCATCAGCCCCACCAGCCCCATCTTGGCCGCCGAATAGTTCGTCTGCCCGAAATTGCCATAGAGTCCCGCCGCCGAGGTCGTCCGTACGATGCGCCCGTATCCTTTGGCCTTCATCACCTCAAAGGCCGGCCGGGTCACGTGGTAGGCCCCGTTCAGGTGAACGTCCAGCACCGCCTGCCAGGTGGCCGGTTCCATCTTCGCAAAACTCTTGTCGCGCAGAATCCCGGCATTGTTGATCACGATGTCCACCGTGCCGTAAGCATCCAGCGCGGCCTGCACGATGGCGGCCCCGCCCGCCGCCGTGGCCACATTGTCGAAGTTGGCCACGGCCTCACCGCCCGCGGCTTCAATCTCCGCCACGACCTGCTCGGCCGGGGAGGATGAACCCTGGCCGGCACCGTTGCGGGCTCCGCCCAGATCGTTCACCACCACCCGTGCGCCCCGGCGGGCCAGCTCCAGGGCGTAGGCCCGCCCCAGACCCCCGCCCGCACCGGTGACAATCGCCACCCGTCCGTCAAAAACGATCTGGTGTTCGGGCACGTCGCCATACTCAAAGACCCCGAAGTCGATCACGGTCTCACCGCTGGCGGTATTGACCACCCGCCACAGGGCCTGGCCTTCACCGTTTTTCCAGATCAGGGTCCGGATCGGATCGCCCGGATAGAGGGGTTTGGAAAAACGACAGTCCATCCGGCGCACCCGCTCCGGCCGGCCCGGCACCAGGCTTTTGATCAGTGCCCGGCAGGCAAAGCCGTGGGTGCACAATCCATGCATGATCGGTTTTTCAAAACCGGCCAGGGCGGCGAATTCCTGGTCGACATGGAGCTGGAAAATATCCCCCGAAAGCCTGTAGAGCAGGGGCTGGTCGACCGACGGGGTGTCGTCCACAACGAAATCGGGCTCCCGCGCGGGCATGACGATAGCCTGTTTGGGGGCGTTTTCACCACCGAAACCACCGTCCAGCCGGGAAAAAAGGGTCAGTCGGCTGGTGAACAGCTTTTTCCCGCTATCGTGCCAGGTTTCGCTTTCGCCCACCACCAGAGCCCCCTTGTCCTTGCCCTTGTCGTAGTAATGGGTCAGCCGACCGCTGGTCTTGAGGGTCCCTTCCGTTGGTATCGGGTTGTGAAACGTCAGTTGCTGCTCGCCGTGGAGAATACCGGCCAGGTTGACATTGGACTCGCCGGCATACAGGGAAAGAACATCGAAGACGGCCGCAATTGAAAAACTCGGCAGGACCTTGAGATCCCTCTCGTAAGTGTACTCGATTTCCGAAAAACCGGCCCCAACGCCCAGGGCGTATAAGACCGCGTCCTTCCAGGTGTATGCCTTGGTAACCGGACCGAGGGGTTTGCCCAGGGCCTCCATGTTCAATGCCATGACCGGCCTCCTTTAGATGATGAGATCGAGTGGATATGAATCGCGGCAAGTCTGACTGCCGTCTTCAATCGTCTACGGGTTTAATTATATGCGACGCTGCTTTAACCGCAGGCCTGTTTTTCAAGGCCCGGTCCATCGGCCGTGAAGACCGGCACCAGTATGAATTTGAGGGTCTCCTTGATAACTGACGCATAGGATTCCGGGGCGATGTCCAGCATGGGCCGGAAAAAGGTTTCGCCCGATATGAAATTCAGCACGGCATTCCAGACCGCCAGGATCCGGGCCCTGGCCTGGACGGACACCGCCGCCTTGACCGCTGCCAGCCCCATGGTAACGGCAATATTGGAGATGTGCTTGGCGATGTTGACATCCAGAAGGGCGGAGTGGTCCGCCTTGCGGAAATAGCCGAAAAGAATCAGATTGGAGACCTCCGGATGGGCGAAGAGATAATCGCACATGATGTCGATGGCGATTTCCAGGCGGCGGCCCAGATCGACCCCGCGGCAGCGGCGCTCGACTTCCTTGAACTGGGCCATGATTTCTTCGTTGATGGCACCGATGACCCCCTCGTAGAGATCCTGTTTTTCCCCCCAGTGGTAGTGCAGGGTGGAAACGTCGATGCCCACATCAGCGGCAATCGTTCTTGTGGTGGTATCGCTGAAACCATATTCGCCGAACAGCTTGCGCGCCGAGGTCAAAATACGGGCCTTTGTGGAATGGGGGTCCTGGAGGGCTTTTTGCAAACGTGACGCCATGGCCGAGAAGCTCCATCGTTTGTTTCCATCATATGATGGGGATCATTATCCAAAGCAAATAGGGCTGTCAAGAAATAAAACTCAGGCCTTCCGCCCATCCTCCCTCGTATTGAACATGGCTGATGGGCATGCTAAACACGACTCGAACCCAACTACGTCAGTGTCCATCCACGGATTTAAGACGTTACGTACGTGTCCGATTCAGAAATGAGGGTTTTTTGTTCTGAGCAAGGCCGCACAAGGGGTTGCGGTGAGGCGTACTTTTGTACGCCGCCGCCGGCAACCCGCTACGACCGGCCGATCAGGGCAAAAAAGACCATTTCTGGACGGACACTGTTAAAGGCAACCCCATGCAAGAAAGATCGTTCGGCCCGATCCGCTTCATTCCGGGCCCCAACCGGGGCAAATATCCACATTGTCATTCGGTCTATGTTGAAGGCGCCGGCATCCTGATCGATCCGGCCGGAGATCGCGAACGGCTGAAACGTCTGCGGGATGAAGAGGGCGTGCAGGCCGTCTGGCTGAGCCACTGGCACGAAGACCACTTCATGCACCTGGACCTTTTCGAGGACCTGCCCCTGGCCATGCACCCGGCCGATGCACCGATGCTGTCGGACATGGAAACTTTTCTGGATGGCTACGGCATTGAAGATCCCGCCGCCCGCGCGAGGTGGAAATCGGTTTTAGCGGAAACGTTTCACTTTAAACCGCGCCGACCGGACGTCTTTCTGGAGGAAGGGCGTCTGATCGATCTGGGCACCGTTGGTGTGGAAGTTATCCATACACTCGGCCACACACCGGGCCATGTGGGATTGCGCTTTCGGCAACCGGAACTCCTTTTCCTGGGCGACTAAGACCTGCCCGCCTTCGGCCCCTGGTACGGGGACC
>JAERRP010000643.1 GCA_016735415.1 Desulfobacterales bacterium
CTGGGATGCCCAGAAAGACATGCTGGCGGACGGCCTGGGAGCGGTTACAGCCGTCATCCTGTTCGCTTTCATCAACCGCCGGGCAATCAAGGGCCTCACCGCACCCGGCGGCAGGGCAACCCCATGAAAAGCAAAAGCCGACCATCGTACGGTCGGCTTAAAAAGTGCGCGCAGCCATAAGTTCGCTATTTTCAGCGGTGCGGTGACCGCCGGGCATGGTTACACATACGCGGGCATATCCGGCCGATGTCGCGCCTGCGCAACGCCGTCAGGCGGAAGGCCTCCATCGCATTAGCCCATCCAGGCCTCGTGAATATCCCCGACAATTGCTTTCACGTCCGAGACGGCATTGTACATGCGGGCATACATCATGGCCAGCCCGATGATGTCCGTCAGAACATACAACGAATCGAGATCCTGTTCGGAAATATTCCAGACTTCATAATGATAAAGCCGCAGCGCCCCGATGACCTTGCCGCTGAAGAAGATGGGCACCCCGACGATGGCGCCGATGCCTTCCTTGGCAGCATCCTCGGGATACTGCAACACCTTCGAGCGGGACACATCCCTGACCACCACGGCCTCCTTTTTTCTGGCCGCACAAATACTGCGGTCCAAAAAAACTGGGCCCTTATTCATATAGGAAATGCTGAGGCCGAAACTGCCCAGAACCTCGAGTTCCTTGGACACGATATTGGTGGCAAACAGGGTCGCGCCTTTTATTTCGAGGGCTCCCACCAGCAGCTGCGCCAAGCGCTTGGCCATAATCTCCAGATTGCAGGAACCGGCAATGGCCCGGGTGACAACTTTCAAAATGTCGATATTGATTTTATCTTCCGTAGGCATGGAATCCCTCCCCCAGTGATATCATTGTTTTGCGGTCGGCAACGACCGACGCCGGCGCCGTTTTCTTCAAGATACGATACAGACGGTGATATCCTGCAAGGCGGTGACAACCTTGGTGAACACACTCCCGGTAAAAAAGCGTGTCACCTTCCCGGGCCTATGATTCAGGACGATGATATCGTAGTCTTCTTCTTTGGTCTGCTCAATGATGGCCGCAGCGATTTCCAATTTGCGGGACTTGAAAATATAGCGGACGCGGTCGCGGTCAAAGCCGCTGTTGATAAGCCGGGTGCGCAATTCCTGCAGGGCAATTTCCCGTTCGGTCAACTCTTCCGTGAGATAGGAAAGGCGGCGTTTGAGCTTGGCGGTAGCCGACTGATGGTCGTAGTCCTCGATTTCCGTTAACGGCGTATAGGCGTGGAAGACCGTAATGTCGATGTCTTCATGCTGGCCGAAGGTCGTGGTGATGAACTCCAGGGCTTTGTTGTCGTTCTGCGAGAAATTGTATGGTAGTAAGATCCGTTGGGCCGCCATGGTGATTACCCCCTTTCCCTGAATGCGGTAGGCGCTGGATATTCAGTTGATCCGGAAGTTGCTGTTTTATGGGTTCGGCCGCTGACAGATGATGCGCATCCTGAAATGGCGATACCGCGTTTCAGGATATTACCATGCTTGTGTGCGTGCTCCCAAACCGCATGGCTGGGCTGCTTTTCGATTTGCGCTGCGCGATGCCTTTCAACCGGATGCCGGTTTTTCAGCCCCCTGCATCATAGCCGTTCAATGATCGCCATTGTTGTTAAGGCGGCACACATTTCCTGGTTTTTCAGGGAGGCTGCTCGCCGCGTATTCGTAGAAAGCAGGGATTCGCGACTGCTGGCGTGGGAAGAATTCGACAAACGCCCGGATTGGCATTGTCTGGATGAAGTCGTCGCTGGAAAGTCCCGGTTTCCTAAGCGGCGCGGCACGTTGGCCCTAGGTGCCACAGGGTATGGGCCCTGTCAAGGGAAATAACGATCAGATCGATGACGCCCATCCGCCTTTCGAAAGCCTCCGGGATGTGTTATGGAACCGTCAGGATTTACAGCCGCTGTGGTGAAGCGGTTGGCGGCCGTATTGGCCACGGATCCGGCGACGGCCCCTCCGCTTTCTCTCCCGCGCTGATGAAGACCTCAAGGACAGCCCCCCCCCCGCGCGCGTTCCACCATGCGGGCCGGATACCATTCGGCATTTATCGGAGACGAAAGCTGTGCATCGTCGGGGGTTTTACCGACCGCTTGGCCCGTTGAAGACCGGCGGCCTGAATTGGAAAGGACGCTAATCTATGCGGCCCGAAGCTTCGACCGGAGCCTGTCATGGCGATGCTGTTTGGCCGGACGCGCTTTCCGACGGCTATGACGCCTGGGCACCGCGCTATGATGCCGACATGCAACAATACGGCTACCGCCTCCCATCCATGATGCTGCACCAGGTGCGGCGCTATATCCTCGATTGCCGGGCCTTTCTGCTGGATGTCGGGGCCGGCAGCGGCCTGCTGGGTCAGGAACTGCGCGCCTTTGGCTACCGGAATCTGGTGGGCATCGATCCATCCATGGGGATGCTCCGACAGGCACGCGCCAAAGAGGTTTATCGGATGGGACTGCAAATGGTGCTGGGAGCGCCTACGGCCTTTGCTGATCATATGTTTGACGGAATTCTGGCCGCCGGCGTTTTTAAACCCGGTCACGCGCCGCCGGAAGCCCTGGAAGAGCTGACGCGGATTTCCCGACCGGGGGGCATCATTGTCTACAATCTGGAAGCCGGCGCGGAGCAGGCGGAAGATTACGACCGCATCCGGCGCCGGCTGGAGACAAGAACCCAATGGCGGCCGGTGGCCTCGACCGCTCCCTTTGCGCCCCTGCCCGGGGCCGCTCCGGAATACAAGACCGTCATCTACGTTTATCAGACCGAGGCACAGCCCGCTCGAAGGCCTGCCGGGCGGAACCATCACATCCCCATTTCAAACCAAGGAACTCGAGCCTATGGCCTTTGTGATCGTTAAACCCAAACGGGACAAGTCCCTTCTGCGCCGCCATCCCTGGGTTTTCAGCGGGGCGGTTGCCAGGACCCGCGGCAATCTTGCGCCGGGGGACACCGTCGATGTCGTAACCCCACAAGGAAATTGGCTGGGACGGGGCGCCCACTCGCCGCGCTCCCAGATTTGCGTGCGCATCTGGACCTTCGATGAAAAGGAACCCGTCGACGAACAGTTCTTCCGGCGCCGACTCGAAAGGGCGCTGGCCAACCGACGCGAATTGGTTGATCGCCTGAAACTGACCGGATACCGTGTGGTGAATGCCGAATCCGACGGCCTGCCCGGTGTTATCATCGACCGCTATGGCGACTACCTGGTCGGCCAGTTTTTGACTGTCGGGGCCGAAGTCTGGAAAGACACCATCGTTCGACAACTTCAGGAGCTGATACCGATCGAAGGCATTTTCGAGCGCTCCGACAGTCCGGTGCGTGACAAGGAGGGCCTGCCCCGGCAGACAGGTGCCCTGGCGGGTAAAGAACCCCCCGAAACCATCGCGTTTCGTGAAGGGCCTCACCGTTTCTGGGTAGACGTACGCATCGGGCACAAAACCGGCTTTTATCTGGACCAGCGGGATAATCGCTTTCAGATGAACGGTTATGTCAGCGGCGCCGAGGTGCTCAACTGTTTCTCCTATACAGGCGGTTTCGGGGTGGCCGCCCTGAAAGCCGGGGCCAGCCAGGTGACCAACGTGGATGTGTCCGCCGCCGCCCTGGCGCTGTCCCAGCGCAATATCGCGTTCAACGACCTTAACGCGGACCAGGTCGAGCACGTCGAGGCCGATGTCTTCAAGCAACTGCGCTATTATCGCGATGCCGCCCGCAGCTTCGACGTCATCGTGCTTGATCCGCCCAAATTCGCCGATTCGCGGGCCCAGGTCAGCCGGGCCAGCCGGGGTTATAAAGATATCAACCTGCTGGCCATCAAGCTGCTGCGGGCGGGCGGTTACCTGTTTACCTTTTCATGTTCAGGCTTGATGGAACCGGAACTGTTCCAGAAAATCGTGGCGGACGCCGCCCGGGATGCCAGGCGCGACACCCAGATTGTCCGGCGTCTGAACCAGGCTTCGGATCACCCTACGGCGCTTAATTTTCCGGAGGGCCACTATCTCAAAGGTTTGCTCTGCCGCATCTGGTAAGATGGACCGCATGTGGGCCCTGCCCTTTGCTCGACGCTTTCCGGTCAAAACCCTGGCTTTCGGCAAGGGGAGCGCCTGATGCCTTCAGGGAGATTGCAAATCTATCCAGAGAGGAGGAACCCATGGAATGGCAGAACATTCATTGCGTCAGAGGCTTCATCGTGTCGCTGATCATTTTGCTGGCAACGGCAACGTCATTGACGGCCGATTCGAAAGAAGCGTCCGAAACCGGTTGTCTCACTTCCTTTTTTACAAAAAGTCTTCATTATACCGGAGAGGGGATGCGCCGATGGTACGAAGCGGACAACGGATTTATGCAGATAACCGGCATTCCCTACGACCAATTGAACTGTAAAAGCTGTCATGTGAAAAGCTGCGACCAGTGCCATTTAAAAAAGAAGCGGGCCAAATCGGTATTCAAACGATCGAAAGCCAAAGACATGAACACTTGCATGCCCTGCCACGGACGCGAGGGCCTGACCTTCAAATTTGACGGCGAACGGGGTCAACTGGATGTCCATGTGGCCTCCGGCATGGTTTGCGCCGATTGCCATCGCCACTACGATGTCCATGGAGACGGAAGATTCCGATCTTCCATGCGAGATCAGAAAGGCGTCCGGGCAGACTGTCGTACCTGTCATATAGATTCCGCCGGCGATTCACCGGAATTCGATCCGGATACGGAAAGTCACAGCGTACATGGAACGAAACTTGACTGTTCGGCTTGTCATGTCCAGAACACCACCGCGTGCTACAATTGCCATTTTGAGCGCTATCTGGAAACAGGCCGGAAAAAGGGCAATTATATTCCCATGCAGGACTGGCTGCTACTGATCAACTACAACGGACAGATCACCTCCGGCAGTGTCATGTCGCTGGTCTATCAGAACAAAAAATTTCTCGCTTACGTGCCTTATTTCACGCATTCGGTAACCGCCGCTGGCCGGCAATGTGAAGACTGCCATGCCAACCCGGCGGTGCGGGCCATGCAGCAGGGTAAAAAGGTCAAGGTGGTGGACTTTAAGAAAGGAAAGACCATAACCTGGAAAGGCGTGGTCCCCGTCGCCGACGGCAAGCTGGACTGGGTCTTTTTAAACCGCACGGACAGCGGTTGGGAAAAAATTGAAAGCGCTGACGAACCGACCGTCCAGTATGCTGCCTATGGCCGTCCCTTGACGGATGAACAGATGCACGCCCTATACGAAGAACAAAGAATAGCCGACAGCAAATGATAATATCAAATTAAAACATACTTCCAGTTGCAGTGCTTATCACCACCTCACTCTTTTTAACCCATTGCCTTCATTCCTGAAAACTGGGCCATAATGTCTTTTTGCAAGAAATGTCCGGCATTCAGGGAAACGACCATACTGCGGTCAAGGACCGTGTTCAAAAGATTCTTGCCAATCTTTGACTTCCCGCCTGACGCTATATAAATCACACCTTGCCGCTTCAGGCGTTCGCATCGAGCATAAAGGGCCGGCGACGAACGACGATAAGCAGAAATAATCCCGAGAGGAGCATGATCAGGGACGGTGGAATGGGGACCGGGGCTATTTGGATGCCGAAAAGTCCGGTATCAAAATCCCCGGCGCCGACGCCGAAGATATTCGCATAGTAGGTAATGTCCGGTGTGCCGCTGAAATAGATGGATCCGGGCGATTCGATGGCGCCCAGCGTTTGGGTGGCTGTTGATATCGAGAGCCCAAGGAAATCGAAAGCCAGCGGCCCGTAACTGAGTTCGCTTAAGGTGGCCTCGAACGAGCCG
>JAERRP010000789.1 GCA_016735415.1 Desulfobacterales bacterium
TCTGCCGTTGTTCATCACTGGGCCGATTTCGGCATCGTTGTTTTAATGCTTTTGATTAATGCGGTAGTAGGTTTCTGGCAGGAGTATAAGGCTGATAGGAGGATATTATAGGGGACAGGTATTTAGCGGGATTTCCATGGCCGCGCATCGCCAGGGCCGGGCCTCGATCGGTTTTCTGCTGGGGGCGGCGTGTGCATCCTGACGGTCTGGTGTCCGGGAACCCTGGTCGGTCATCGCCTGGGGGCCTTTATCCAGAACCCTGAAGCGCTCGGTCTGGATTTCGCATTTGCAGCCGTATTCACGGCCCTGCTGGCCGGGTTCTGGCGGGACAAAACGGATCTGCTGCCCTGGTGTGCCGCTGCCGTTCTGGCCCTGCTGACCGCCGAACTGCTGCCGGGCAAGTGGTACATCATTTGCGGCGGCATCGGCGGGGCCCTGCTGAAAGTCTGGCGCTGCCAGCGACCCTTGCGAACCGACGCACGTAAAGATATCGGCGAGGATTAAAGGAGTTTCAGTGCCATGCTGCCTTCAGAACATACAACGCTTCTCACGACCGTGATCGCCGGCGCCGCCCTGGTGACCTATGGATTGCGACTCGGGGGCCTGCTCCTTTCCGAGAAACTGCCCCGCAGCGGTGCGTTTAAAATTTTTCTGGAGGCCCTGCCCGGCACCATCCTGATTTCGCTGGTGATACCGGCCATCGTGGCGGCGGGGCACCTCCGCAGCCGTGGGCAAGCCTAAGGGTTGGCGCCGCCGGGCTTGGCCGTTGGCATACCCGCCGGCTGGGGTTTGATATCGGCCTTGGCACGCAGTTCATCCAGGTATTGGCGCACCACCTGCCCTTCCTTCTCCTTTTTGATATTCTGCGCGATGCGAACCCTGGCCTCTTCGAAACCAATGGTGCCCGCGGCGCGACGATCGGTCACTTTGATCAAATGATACCCGAAGCGTGTTTCGACGACCTCGCTGACTTCGTCCTTCTGAAGGGCGAAGGCGGCCTCTTCGAAGGGTTTGACCATCTGACCGCGCCTGAAAAGCCCCAGATCGCCGCCCTTGGCACTGCTGGGCCCCTCTGAGTTGGCCTGAGCCAGGACCGCAAAATCATCTCCGGCTTTGACTTTTCTCTGCAGGTCCTTGATTTTCTGCAGGGCTTCCTTTTTCCGGGTTTCGTCCGCCTCCGGTTCGACCTTGATCAGGATATGCCGGGCCTGAACCTGCTCCGGTGTCTGGAACAATGTGGGGTTATTGTCGTAAAATGCTTTCATCTCCGCTTCCGATACCTGGACGTCGGCCACCAGCGTACCGATCAACTGCTGGATCGTAAGACCGCGTCTGATTTTGCGTTTCAGGTCTTCCTCGGTCATTTTCAATGTGGTCATCGTAGTACGGTATTCTTCTTCACTCGGGAACCGCTTTTTGATACCGGCCAATTCCTCGGATATGCGCTGCTCCGGGACATTGATGCCCTGGGCTTGACTGGCCTGGAAAAGCAGTTCTTCCTCGATGATTCGATTGAGAACGCTCTGCCGGATCCGGGGCAGGGCCTCTTCACCGATCATCTGCCCCCGCTGGGCCATCTGACCGATTGTCTGCTGGAGCTCAAAATCGAAATTCTGCTGGGAAATAGCCACGCCATTGACGGTGGCCGCCGGCGGCGGCGTCTTCGGCTGTTCCTGGGCCGCGACCGTTCCGACCGCCAATAAAATCGTCATGAACACCGTAATCCAGCGGATCGTGTATGCTTGCATTAATCAAGATCTCCCTGATGAGGGCGCTCTATCGCCCGGTTGATGGACAATGCGGTGATAACCACTATTCCTTCATCTTCGAAAAACCCGGGATCAACGTCTGCGTGCTGTTGACACCGGCAAGCTGCCGGACGTTCTCATGAACAAACTGCGAAATAATTTCAGCGTCCGAGCTCAATAAATCGCGGGTCAGAACAATTTTGACGAGCAGATCCACTTCCCCATGCACCGAATGAATTTCTTTGACTTCGTCCAGTTCAAACATTTTTTCGACAATCCTGTGCTCGCGCCTGGCCTGAACTCTCATCAGGATAAACGCCATGATACCGCGCTGCATTTCAGGATAGTCACATTCTTTCAACTCGGCCATTTGGGATCGAAACGCCTCCATTTCCTTGGGAATCAGTTTGTCGATACCGATGCCGTACCGACGTTGACGGCTCACCCGCCACTGGTGATGGGCCACATTGGCACACAAATCATCCAGCGGTCGTTCAGGACAGGAGTCGATCAGACTG
>JAERRP010000284.1 GCA_016735415.1 Desulfobacterales bacterium
CGTTGGCCATGTCGTGGCGGATGGCGACGATCAGCCGGCGATCGGGTGGGGGGCCGAAATCGACGTCGCTCACAAAAAAACCGTTGGCGACGACCTGGTCGAAACAGGGGCTGTTCCCCGGACGGAATTTCGCGGAAGGGTGGGGTCCGGCATAGGCCTGCATACGGCCGGAAGAATCAACGATAGCAATGTCGATGAATCCGCCGATACTGTATTTTAAATGGGCCAGAATTGTTTCCAGCCGTGCCGGTGATACCAATGCCGGCCGTGTGTTGTCGCGGGCAATGAATTCAAGCGCGGACCGTCGCTGGGAAAGAAAAAAAGAGACGCGGCGCCAGGTATTGGAGACCATCCGGGAGGTGTTGCCGGCCGCTTCCGATTCGAAGGTCTGGTGGGTCAGGCGGTAATCCATCAGGGTCATGATCACCAGCGGCGTAAGAGTCACCACCGTGGTGAAGAGCACGATCAGTTTCCATTTGCGGCGGAAGCTGAACAGTTTCCCGGAGGGTCCCGCGGCGGCATCCTGGTGATCCCAGAAGCGTGGTTTGATTTTGGAAAGATTCAACATGGCAACCTGTCGATGGATTTTACATATCGCCGCGTCGCGTTTTTTGTATCCGCGGCCGCCATCATGTCTGATCCTTATGGATCCTGGCATGGGCTTTCTTCAGGGTTTCGCTCAGAAAGTCGATGTCCACGGGTTTTTGCAGGTAGGCAAAGGCGCCCAGTTGCATGCAGCGCTCGCGGTCCTCCTCGCATCCGTGGCCGGTCAGAACGATCACCTCGATTTCGGGGCGGGGCTGTTTGACCTTTTTTAAAATATCCATCCCGTCGATGCCGGGCATTTTAAGATCGATAATCATGACCTCCGGGTCGTCCTCGTTGACCAGGGACAGTGCCGATTCACCATCATAGGCCACGACCGACCCCATTTCCCGCAACTGGAGGCGCTCCGAAAGGGTCTGGACAAATTCCAGTTCGTCATCGACCAGGAGGACCCTGGAAGGCACTTCGAAATTGTGTTTCCGGTAAATGTGGGACTCGTGGTAATCTTTCCCCACGCCGGTCTCCACCGAGCTTACCCCGGGTATTTGGCCGGCGATCGCCTTGAGTTCTTCTTCCAGCCGTGCGAGCATCAGCACCTGTTTATTGATGGTCAGGGTGACCGCCCCCGCCCGGGCCTGCACCGATACGTCATGACCGGCGCGGGCAAGTTCCGCCTCGACGGTTGCCGCCAGTAAAAAATCCTTTTCGGCGGCATCCGAATCGGCTGTGCGGCGCACGGCGGCTTTAACCAGATTTTCTTCGATCAGGGCGCCGGCCTGGGGCACACGCATCTTATTCATGGGCAGCACCATGTCGTAGAGCTCCTTGTGCCAGGGATCCGTTGCCGAAAAAAGCGTGTCGGTCCAGGCGGCCCGGTTGGCATCCTCGCTGTGGATGCGTTTCAACGCATCTTTCTCCGACAGCCCTTCTTCCGATTGGGCCTGACTTATCCGGTAGGGCATTTCCGCAATCAGACAAACCCGCAGGACATGGCTTATGCTACGGGGAATAAGCAGACCGCCGTACCCGTTCACGATGGCCGGTGTGTTATCCAGCAACTGGGCCATGGCCATTCGCAGGCAGGCAATTGAGCTTTCCTTTTCACGGGTGAACTTGTTGAACACCGATGTCTTCGCTGAAAAGGCACGCCGAATTTTGTTCGCGGGCATGTCGAACTGCTGCACCGCGCGGGCAATAATATCTTCGTCCGTAAGCAGCCGGAAGCCGGTGCTGTCCATCACATCACGGACAACTGCCTCGGCGTTGCAGAAAAGACCGTTAAAGATCGTAATGACCGACATGGCTATATTCCTTTCCCGCTGGCGATTGAATCCAGGGCACACACGCTGGTCAGGGGGCAGTTTTTCTCGCTGCCCCCCCTGTGAGTCTGTTCGTGTATGGAACGGATCGCGCTTTTCATCGATGGATAGAAGTGATCCTCACCAATCCGGGCAAAAAGATGGGTTCGCTTGAGGACCTGCATCACGGATCCGTTGACACCGCTCAATGAAATGTCGATACCGGCGCTCCTGACCCTTTCCACGATCAGGGCCAGGGTTTCCTGACCGGAAGCATCCATGTCGTTGATGCCTTCGGCCCCGATGATGATGTGCTTCAGCTGCTTCTTCGTGCGGCGCCGGTGCCGAATCTGGTCTTCGAGATAGCTGGCGTTAGCGAAAAAAAGCGGGCCGTCGAACCGGACCGCATCGATATAGTGGCACTCCTTGAGCCCGTAGGAAACGGCATCGTGCAGGGCCATATCCAATCCGAGGGAGAGGTCCACCACCTTGGGCCGCATGCTCCGGTAAAGATAGACGCCCAGCGAGAGGCCCACGCCCACCAGGATACCCCGGTCCAGATGCGGCGCAAGAGCCAGTGTGCACACAAAGGTGATAATCGAAATGACCCCGTCGAACCACTGGGCGCGCCAGGCATGGATGAATCCCTTGAGGTTGATCAGACCGGCCACGGCTATCATGATAATGGCAGCCAGCACGGATTGAGGAAGATGATAGAGCAGCGGGGTGAAGAAAAACAGGGTTGCCAGCACGGCCAGGCTGGCGAAAAGGCTGGACAGGCCGGACACGGCGCCGGCCTGCAGGTTGACGGCCGATCGGGAAAAAGAGCCCGCCACGGGGTAGCTTTTCCCGATGGCACCCACCATATTGGCCAGACCCTGTCCGATCAGTTCCTGGTTGGGGTCAATGCGCTGGCCGGTCTTGGCGGCCATGGCCTTGGCAATCGAGATGGCCTCCATGAAACCGAGAAGGGCGATGATGACGGCCGACGGGAGAAGTGTCAAAGCCGTGTGGCCATCGATGATCGGCAGTGAAAATGAAGGCAGCCCCCGGGGAATGGCGCCAACGACCACACCACCGCAGGACAAAGGCAGGGCTTCCGGATCCAGGGGCGCTCGGCTCACCCGGATGCGCCAGGTGCCGCCATACGGTTCCAGACCCGCCGGACGCCGCCCGCTCCGGGAAAACAGGAGCGCCCCGGATGGGCTGCGGCCGCCAGCCAACAGCATCCGTTTCAGCTCCCGACG
>JAERRP010000662.1 GCA_016735415.1 Desulfobacterales bacterium
ACGGCCGGGGCACCGGCGCCGACCGGACCTGCCGCCGCCGACACCCGCCCGCTGCAAGAACGCCCGGAATACTGGTATGACCGGGGTGGATTGCAATCGGCCTACGGCGCTTACAAGGCCGCCGCTCGCAGCTACCAGAAAGCCATTGGCCTGGCGCCGCGTTATGCCGATGCCCATTTCCAGCTCGGCGTGGCCTACGGTGAAATGCGGCAGTTCCAGGCGGCCATCAAGGCCATGACCCGGGCCATCGATCTGGATGCCGACCAAGGCGCCTATTACTACGGAAGAGGACGGGTCTATCTCCTGGCGGGCGAAGAGGCGCAGGCCATGCTGGATTTCATGGAAGCCGGTTTTCTGGGAAATCCCGATGCGCGTTTGTATCTCAAGGATGCGGGGGTTTCCCTGGAATAGCTGCTGCGGTCGTCATCCAGGGAACATTCCGTGGGGCCGAGGCGAGGGCGCCCCTCACCTGCAGGGGGCGGAGCCAGTCGCGCACCCGTCGCGACCACATCAGACGGCCCATATAGACGGGCGTGACATTGCCGGTGTAATACCCGATCCGGACCGGATCGGACACGAAAGCCGACAGCAGGTGGCCCAGGGGGAGAATTTTTTTTCTGCGGGCCGCCGTCTCGATTTCCTGTCCAATACGCCGCCGCGCGGCCGCCGGGGTTAAACCGGAGCGGCGGGCGCGGTCGCTGATAATCCGGGTCACCAATCCACCTTCCTCAAACTCCAGGGCCGCCGCACGGATACCGACCGGCGGCAGGACCGCCAGCCAGTTGAGAGGGTTGTCCAGGGCCCGTGCCATGCCATCCTCATCGAGATGATCGACCGCCAGGGCCAGCCGCAGGATACCGGCCGGCCGGACGTGCAGTTCGACATGTCCACACCAGGCATTTTCCTGAACGGGATCCTTCACCAGCCGGATATGTATATCAATGTCGAGAGTGTCCATCGCCAGGCGCTGCATGAGATTATCGATCGGACCGGCGGCGGGATGGGTATGGTGGATACGGGCGCCGTAAAGGGAAAGGGCAAGGTGTTCCGGCAGGACCCGACCCGCTGTGAAACGATTAAGATTGACCCGGCGAATGGGAATCGGGCGGGCGCCGCCGGCAGTTACAAGTTCCACATTGCGGAGTTCGACCCCGAACGGAAGCAGGCTGACATCCATATGGCCATAGCGGATGTCGGTCAACTCAGGCGTGGTCCGTACAGCCGCCTGCAGGTGGCGGTCCACGGCATGGTGCAGGTAGATCTGCAGGCCGGCGTACATGGCGGCGGCGATGACGGCCGCGGCCAGCACGATGCTTCCACGGCGGTGCGATATCACGGGCCGCCCTTGACACCTGAGCGACGGATGAAATGCCTTGGCAGCACGGGTGGCGGGGTTGATCCGGCGGGCCGGAGGGTCATGGCCGCTCCCGGGCGGGTTCGGCTTTTTCCAGAACCACGGCTTCCGACGATCGTCCGTCCACCTGGATGGTCAACGGGTCGCTCAGACGGATATGGCGCAGGAAGGCCGTGCGGGCCAAGGAGGGCTGGCGTTCGAACCAGGCCCAGCGGATATGGCCGTGGTCGGCGTCCTGGAGGGTCAGATAGACGATGCCCAGGGATGTCAGATTCTGAAAGAAATGGGAGCCCTGGGAAGGATCAGCCTGTATCCGGGGGTGTCCCGTCTCGATGATGGCGGCCACTTGGGAGATGTCGTTCCAGGTAACCGGAATACCCAGCCAGTGGTCGGCCGATCCCCATCGACCGGGTCCGATCAGGAGATAGCGGCGTTTGGCCCGGCGCAATTCGGCGTTGAGGCGGCTGATTTCGGCGGCAATCTCCACCGTGCGGGCCGGATCGAAGCGATCCGGGTCCACCAGGACGATATCGGCAATGTCGGTATAACGTCCGTTACCCAGGGCCAGGCGTGAAAAACACAGGGCTTCGGCCTTTGTGGCTTCCGCTAAGTCTCCTCCGCTCTGCTGCTCGAACTGGGGCATCGGACGGATTTTAAGGAGATGAAAGAAGGCTTCATCATCCCGGTTATGGGGTAGTTGAACGGCAAACTCGATTTCCACAGGTCCGCCCATTCCCTGGCTGCCGGCTTTGAGCAGGTCGATGATAATGGCCGGCAGCGGGAAAGTGTTGTGTTTGAGAATCGGGGCAAATGTCAGAACGGGATAGCCGTCGCGCGCGGGCGCCGAGTCGCGAATACGGTTTTCGGCGGGCATAAAAGTGCTGCTGAGCGCCTTGATGAGCGGATGGTCCGGCCAGTCGTCGATATCCAGTTTTTTCACCAGCCCGCCGGTTTCGGTGTCCACCAGCCGCCGGGCGCTCTGGAGATTCAGGGCCTCGAAATGGCGCTGGGCGTTCTGGAGGATGTCGTCGACAGTGGAAAACTGCGGCAGTTTCTGGGGATGATGAGGGCTGAAGCGCAGAGCCCGGATCTGGTCCTCATCCGGTGCTCCCAGTCCGGCGACCATCAGGGCGATGCCGTCTTCGGCTTTCATCGGAGCGACGGGATAGAAGTTGAAGGAGAAGGCCTGTCCGGAGATATCGGGGCAGAAAAACCCCTGGGTTTCCGAGCCCGTCAGCTTCTGAACCAATACGGCCATCTTTTCCTGCTCGATACGGTAACCCGTACTGCGGGCGTAGCGCCGGACCTTGGCACGAAAGGTGGATGCGTAAACCTGTTTGATGGCCCATTCGAACTGGCGTCGGCGAACAATGCGATCCGGGTGGCAGTTGGGCAGCAGGTAAGTTTCGTACAAACCGGTAAAGGGTTGGTGCTGGGCGTCCTCCAGCAGGCTGGAAGACCTTACGGCCAGGGGATAGCCGGCATGGTTCAGGAAGAGATCGATGGCCTCCTGGAGAAAAACGGGCAGGCGGCCCTTCTGGAATACACGCTGGATATGATCATCGCTCTTTTCGCAGGAGGCAATGTCGCGCAGGCCGTTGTCATCGATAAAGGCATCGAAGGCTTCGGTGGAAATGACGAGCGTTTTGGGTACCCCTATCCGGATGCCCGGGTAGGCATCGGTCGCCTTGGTGGCCGCCTTCAGCTGGCTGGCCATAAACGCCAGACCGCGGGCTTTACCGCCCATCGAACCGTTGCCGATCTTAACGAAGTCCGCATCGGGGTCAAAGTGGCCCGGATCGAAATCGGTCACGACCCCGCGCTGCCGGCCTCGCCGCCGCTCCTTGAGACACGCCACCAGGTAATCCCGCAGTTTGGTCGTGCTTTCGAAATCAGACACTTTGACGGGCCGCAGCCGGTAGGCCAGCAGAATTTCGGAGCGGGCCATCAGCCAGCCGGAGAAATGGTTGCGTAAAGCGTGGTAGTGGATGGAGACCTCGGGGATCTCAGGAAGCACGGCTTCCAGCTGCCGCAGGTTGGCCGCCCGGCCCACCTCGTGCCCGTCCGGCAGGTGGAAGACAAAATCGCCGAACCCCAAATGCTTCTGGAAAAAACATCGGATTTCTTCATGCAGCACCGGTGCGTTTTTATTGAGAAAGACGGCCGGAATCTGCTGGGCCCGCCCGCGGTTGGATTCTTCTGAACTGAAGTTGAGCAGAGGAATGTCGGGCGACTCCGCCTTGATGGTCTGCAGGAGGCGGAAGCCGGCATCCGGGTCCATGCGCCCCTCCCGGGGAAAGCGCACATCCGACAGAATCCCGAGCAGGTAGGGCCGGAACTGGCGGTATAGCGCCAGCGCGTCTTCATAAGTGTCTGCCATTAAAATTTTGGGTCGGGCCCGCATGCGAAAAAAACGATGCTCTTCGTTGAGGGATTCTTCCATCACGGCCTGAGTCTGGCCGACAATCTCTTTATAAAGGAGGGGCAGCAGGGATGAGATGTAAAAGGGCGAGTCTTCCACCATGATGATGACCCGCACCCGGGCCCGCCGGGTATCGTAGGCCACATTGAGGCTGTCTTCCACCGATTTGATGATGGCCAGCAGAAGGTTCGCGTTGCCGCTCCATATGAAGACCCGATCGATATAGCGCTTGTCGAAGCACAAGGGATCGAGTGCCATCCAGTTGGGGTTGGGCGTCAGCAGAAAAACGGGCAGTTCGGTGTGATGCCCCTTGATACGGCGCCCCAGGCGGTGGGCGGGCATATCGCCCAGACGGGGCATCGTGATGACCATGTCAAACGATTTGTGATCCAGCTCCAGCAGGGCTTCGCGCGCGGAGGAAACCCAGGTCAGATGGGGCGGCCGCGAGAGATTCAGGCCGCGATATTCCTGGATGATGCGCTGGGCCAGGCGGCCTTCCTCCTCCATGATATAGGCCTCGTAGGGACTGGACACCAGAAGAATCTGGTTGACCTTGCGGGCCATGAGCTCATGGAAGACCTTAAAGGACAGGTCGAAAACTTCCGAGCGGTCGTCGACTTGATTCGGCGTCGGATTCATTCTTCCATGCTCGATCGGCATTTTGACGATAGGGTTCTGAATGAAACTACGTCTACACTTTTTGAATCGGCTATCGGGTGTCTATACCCGATAACCATCAAGCTGACAAGTAAACCGTGGCCGCAATTGACGCCCGCCAAGGGACCTGTTATGGATTTCAGCCTTGGGGGCCTGCAAACGACAGCCCTCTGGAAAGAAAGGATGGCGGGATGAAAATTGCGCTGGCCCAGATCAACCCCACTGTCGGCGATTTTAGCGGCAACGCTGCCAAAATGGTGACTTTCGCTGCCCGGGCCCGTGGCGCGGGTTGCGACCTGGTGGTTTTCCCTGAACTGGCCACCTGCGGCTATCCGCCCTGCGATCTGCTGGAGCGTCCGGCTTTTATCGATGCCAACCTGGATTGCCTGAATTACCTGGTCGACACCATCCGGGACATCGGGGTCGTGGCGGGTTATGTGGACCGCAACCCGGGCCGTGCCGGCAAACGCCTTTCCAATGCCCTGGCCCTTTTCGACGGGGGCAAGATCCTGTTCCGGGCCTTCAAACGGCTGCTGCCGACCTACGATGTCTTCGACGAGCACCGCCACTTTGAGCCCGGACGGGCATGTGACGTCTTTCACTACAAAGGGTTTCATCTGGGCCTGACGATCTGCGAAGATGTCTGGAACGATCCCGATATCTTCGAGTGGCGTATCTATGCCGACAATCCGGTCGAACGGCTGGCCGCCCGGGGGGCCGATTTGCTGATCAATATTTCCGCATCGCCCTTCCATATCGGCAAGCGGGATTTCCGCCTGCGGATGCTGGCCGCGCTGGCCCGCAAATACACACTGCCGGTGGTGCATGTCAACCAGGTGGGAGGGAACGACAGCCTGGTTTTTGACGGTATCAGCGCCGGCTTCGATGACGCCGGTTTCCTGGTGGCCCGCGCTCGGGACTTCGAAGAAGACCTGGTGGTGATGGATGTCCGGGTCCCTGCGGCAGCACCCGCAAAGGAACGGATCCATCCGGTGGCCCCCTCGGATTCGGCTTCCGTCCTGGCCGCCCTGGTAACCGGCACGCGCGATTATGTCCACAAGTGCGGTTTCAAGCGCGCCGTTATCGGTCTGAGCGGCGGTGTCGATTCGGCCCTTACGGCGGCGGTTGCGGCGCGAGCCCTGGGGCCCGTCAACGTTAGCACTGTTTTCATGCCTTCGGACTATACTTCCGAAGACAATTATCAGGATACCCGCCAGCTGGCCCGGAATCTCGGCGTGGCCTATCGCACGATACCGATCGATAATATTTTCAGAGCTTTTCTCGATCAGCTCTCACCGGATTTCGACCCGGCCGCCCCCGGCATTACCGAACAGAATATCCAGGCGCGTATCCGGGGCTCCCTGCTCATGGGTCTTTCCAATCAATCCGGTGCCCTGGTGCTTTCCACCGGCAACAAGTCCGAACTGGCGGTGGGTTATTGCACCCTTTACGGCGACATGAACGGCGGCCTGGCCGTGATTTCGGACGTGCCCAAAACCCTGGTTTACGAAGTGGCCGCCTGCTTCAACACCGAAGGGGAGGTCATCCCCCGCCGCATTCTGGAAAAGGCCCCCTCGGCTGAATTGAAGCCGGATCAGGAAGATCAGGACGACCTGCCCTCTTACGCCGTTCTGGATGCCGTTCTAAAGGGAATGGTGGAAGAATTCAAAAGCGCCGACGTGCTCATTCGGGAAGGCCACGATCCCGAAACCGTGCGGGATATCTTTCGGCGGGTGGTGCAGAACGAGTACAAACGCCACCAGGCCGCCCCCGGGCTCAAGGTGACCTCCAAGGCTTTTGGTTCGGGGCGGCGGTATCCGATTGCGAAGCAAGTCAGGGTTCTGGATGTTTCATCTTCCTAGCGCTGCGGCCGGCGGAGATATTGGTCGCTGGTCTGGTAGCGGCTGCCCTGGCGGGTCTGACGGGCTTTGAACCGGGCGTGGATCATTTCGATGGTCTGTTTTTTCTGTAAGGCCCAGGCCGGTGCGACGAGTTCCCGGGGGTGGGGATCGCCGGTGATGCGCTGGATGACCATTCCCGGCGGCAGGCGTTCGATGACGTCGCATACGAGATCAGCGTATTCTTCCTGTTCCAGGCAACGGTAGTTACCCTTTCGGTATTCCGCCGCCAATAGTGTTCCCCTGACCACATACAGCAGGTGCAGCTTAATGCCGTCCAGGTTTAGATCGGCAATCAGGCGGGTTGTCTCCAGCATATCCCGGCGCGATTCCCCGGGAAGCCCCAGGATAACATGGGCGCAAATGGCGATGCCCCGGTTGCGGGTGCGTTCGACCGCATCGATGAAGCAGCGTACGTCGTGCCCCCGGCGGATGGTGGCCAGGGTGCGATCGTGGGCCGACTGGAGTCCGTATTCAACCCACACAAGGTAGCGGCGGGCGTATTGCTCCAGCAGCGCCAGGATCTGATCATCGATGCAGTCCGGCCGCGTCCCGATGGACAGCCCCACGATATCCGGTACGGCCAGGGCTTCGTCATAAGCGCTTTTCAGGGCTGCAAGTGGGGCATATGTATTTGTAAATGATTGAAAATAGGCTATGAATTGGCGGACCTTAAAACGGCGGGCCACGGGTGCCCTGCTGCGTTCCAGCTGATCTTTGATCGAAAACCCCTGGGCGAAAAGGCCGCTGCCGGATCCTTGGGGGTTGCAGTAAATGCAGCCCCCGCGAGCGATGCTGCCGTCACGGTTGGGGCAGTCGAAGCCGGCATCCACGGTCAGTTTGTGGACGCGTTCGCCGAATTTTTCCCGAAAATAGGTGTTGAGGTCGTAATAGTAAGCCCCCACCGGCGGCGATCCTTTCCTTGACCTGGTTTGAACGACGGTTATATATAGCTAAATTCCGGATTTTGAAAGTGAAACCGGATTTACGGTGATCGGTGGACCGGGGCCTGTGGTTTATCATCTCCCGGTTTGGGCATGGATTCAAACATTTCGGTTTGCGTCGATGGCGGTTTATCCCAAAAAATTTGACATCATTGTTATCGGGGCCGGCCATGCCGGCTGCGAGGCAGCCCTGGCGGCAGCGCGCATGGGCTGCCAGGTGCTGCTGGTGGTGATCGATCTGGACAAAGTGGCGGCCATGCCCTGCAGCCCTTCCATAGGGGGAATGGCCAAAGGTCAGCTTGTCAAGGAGATTGATGCTCTGGGGGGGATGATGGCCCGCGTCACCGATCAGTCGGCCATCCAGTACCGCACCCTCAACACCAAAAAGGGACCTGCCGTTCATTCCACGCGCACCCAGAACGACAAGGCCCGTTACCACACCGGCATGAAGCGCCTGCTTGAACAGAGCGCCAATATCGAGCTCAAGCAGGCCATGATCGAACGCCTGGTGGTGGAAAACCATAAAATCGCCGGGGTGGTGGATCAGACCGGATTCGGCTACCCGGCCGAAGCCGTTATCCTGGCCACCGGCACTTTCATGAGCGGTCGGGTGCACATCGGCCACCGCTCTTTTAAGGCCGGACGTGCCGGCGAGTTTGCCAGCGATGCCCTGCCGGAACATCTGCGCGAACTGGGCTTTGAAATGGGCCGCATGAAAACCGGCACCCCCCCGCGGCTGCGGCGGGCCTCCATTGATTTCTCCCGCTTTGCCGTTCAGGAACAGCAGCCGGCCGGCCGCCCCTTCTCGCGTTTCACCGAGCGCCTTTCAATGCCCCAGCTGCCAAGCTATATCGGCCACACTTCCCCACGGGCCCATGAAATCGTGAGGGACAATCTTGCCCATTCGGCCCTGTATGGCGGTATGATCAAGGGAACGCCCGCCCGTTACTGCCCGTCCTTCGAGGACAAGATCGTGCGCTTCCCGGACCGGGAACGGCACCAGATCATCCTGGAGCCTGAAGGCGTGGAAACGGAAGAAATCTATGCCAGCGGTTTGGGCAACAGCCTGCCCATGGAAATCCAGATTCAATTCGTGCGTGCGGTGGCCGGTCTGGAAGAAGCGGAAATCATGCGCCCGGCTTATGCCATCGAATACGATTACCTCGATCCGGTCCAGCTGAAGCCCACCCTGGAGACCAAACGGATTGAGGGCCTCTATATGGCCGGACAGATCAACGGCACCTCCGGCTACGAAGAGGCCGCCGCCCAGGGACTTTGGGCCGGCATCAACGCTGCCTGCCGCATTCAGCAGAGACCCGCCTTTGTGCTCAAGCGCTCCCAGGCCTATATGGCGGTAATGGTGGACGATCTCGTCACCCGGGGCACCCGTGAACCTTATCGTATGTTTACCTCCCGGGCCGAATACCGCCTGATTCTGCGCGAGGACAATGCCGATTTGCGCCTCATGGAAATCGGTCATGGGCTGGGTCTGATCGACCACGATGCGGTCAAGGATCTGAGGGCGCGGCGGCGGCAGATTGCTGCTGAAATCGAGCGGTTGAAAGGGGTGGTCATCAAACCCTCGGCGGCGGTCAACGCCTATCTTGAACAACAGGGCACCCCGCCTTTGGATCAAGGTGCCCGGATGGGTCATCTGCTCAAGCGGCCCGAACTGGGATACGAATCCGTCAGGCAGCTGGCACCCGCCCCGGCGCCGGTTCACCCGGAGGCTGAGCGCCAGGTGGCAATCGAAATCAAATACGAGGGGTATATTCAACGGCAAATGCGGGAAGCCGCCAAACTTCAAGATCTGGAAGATGTTCTTATACCCGAATCGATGGATTTCACAAGCGTGCACGGCCTTTCCAACGAACTCAAGGAAAAGCTGGCGACGGTAAGGCCAACCACGCTTGCCCAGGCCTCGCGTATATCCGGAATGACCCCGGCGGCACTGTCGGTCCTGATGATTTTTCTCAAAGCGGCCCGTTGATCCTTCACCTCTGATTGT
>JAERRP010000282.1 GCA_016735415.1 Desulfobacterales bacterium
ACACATACTCCACTAGAGGGCAAACATATTCCACTAGTGGGCACACATACTCCACTAGAGGGCTAACATACTCTACTAGAGGATGAGGAGAAAATTTTGAACGACGCGCAAGTAAAAAAATCAAAGTCCATACTGGGCGATTCGGTTGTAGAAATGCTGATGCGTTCCCATCAGGACGCCCTGTGGATTCTGGAGAATCTGGGCGTGGGGTGCAAACAGCCGGACATGCAGCGGGCCTTTAAAAAGCTTGAAGCAAAAGGGCTGGCCGCTGTTTACGAAGACCGAATTTATCTCATGGGTGACCTGGTGGAAAAATGCCTTACCACCACCCCTGGGGTGAATGAATTTTTTGTTCCCCTTAAAAGCTTTTTCATCGGGGGGACGGCCCCTTATGTTTACGACGACCAAAAAGGCCAAGGCGGTATTTTCCCCACCACGGAGCATGCGGCCCGGATTGCCCGGATTGCCGAGAGGAGTGATCCGGTGGGCGGCATGGGTCGCGGCATCAAGCTGAAGGACGAGGTGGAGCAGATGAGCCTCATGGCGGAAAACTGTTCAAAACCGCTCTATTTCGCCGTAACGTCGGATAAGGCATTGGCCCGGGCGCTCGAAATCTATGAGCAACGCAAAAACATCATGATCGTCTTCTGCCTGACGCGGCCGCCCCTGGAAGTGAACGAAAATTTCTCCGAAAATTTCGTCAAAGTGGTCAAAGCCGGGCTCCCGACGTTCATTTCAGCCATGCCCATGGCAGGCATCAGCGCACCTTACTGCTATAAGGGCGTGCTTTCCATGACCCATGCAGAGGTTTTGTTCGGCATCTGTGCGGCCCAGTTGCTGAACCCCGGCGTCACATGCGTTCATGCGGGCTATCCCACCATCGCCGACCCCAGTATCGAATACAACCCCAACTACGGCCTGGTGAGCCACAATTATCTGAACCTGCTCATGACGCACCTGAGCCTCATGCTGGATCTGCCCGCTTTTCAGAGTGCCGGCACCACCCATGAAGAGCACCTCACGGACCGCGCTTATGAAGACGCCAGGATGGGACAGGCCCTGTGTATGAAATACGGCTTTCACATGATTCGTCACCCCTTTGCCTTTCTGCGCTACCTGATTGACTTTTCTTTTGAAAAACTCGAAAAAGCCATCGAAATCGCAAAAACCGTGACCCCGGAAGAGGCGCCGGAAGTGGAAAACGCGCTCTACGATGAACGGGGAATGGAATCCATTCACCATACCGGCCTGGGGATGTATATGGAGGATTCGTTAACCACGGCGAATTTAGGTAAAATATTCGTTCATTAAACGCAGTTAACCGGAAATAATAATTCGTCACTACGAAAGGAGCTATTCATTATGTGCGGCATTGCGGGATGTTTTGGAATCAAGGATACAAAAACCGTCAATAGAATGCTCGATGCCCTTCCGCATCGGGGACCCAATGATCGGGGAATTCATGAACATCAAAACGGGGTGGTGGGGCACACCCGGTTGTCCATTGTGGATGTTACGCACGGTCACCAACCGATTCTGGCCGATGATAGACACCGCGGCATCGTGTGCAACGGGGAGATCTATAATTTTCGTTTACTGAAAAAGCGGCTAAACGGCGCTTTCAGGTTTACCACCCAGTCGGATACGGAAGTGATCCTTCACCTTTACAAAAAGCACGGACCCGAATTTGTCAAACAACTCGAGGGCATGTTCGCCTTTGCCATTTTTGAGGGGGATAACTTTATGTTGGCGCGGGATCCCATCGGCATCAAGCCGCTCTATTACGGCTATCAGAATGAAAACCTCTATTTTACGTCTGAATTGGGCGCCATGACGCTGGCGGGCGTGGAGGAAGTCCACGAGTTTCCCGCCGGGCACTACTACACGCCCGGGGAAGGCTTCGTCCAATTTTACACCATCCCGGAAATTCAGGAGCATATCCTGACGGACGCGAATGAAACCTGCGAGATCATTCAAACCACATTTATTAAAGCCGTTAAAGACCGACTCCTGGCGGACCCCGAGGTCCCGGTGGGCTCCTTTTGCAGCGGTGGATTGGACAGTAGCCTGGTGGCGGCCATCGCCGCCGACGAGATTCCCAACCTCCATACCTTCGTGGTGGGCATGCGGGATGAAAACGGGGATTTGAGCGATGATGTAAAGGCATCTCGCATCGCGGCAGAACATATCGGATGCAACCATCACGAACTGATTTTTACGGAAGCGGAGTACCACGAAGCCCTGCCCACGGTGATCCAAAAACTGGAGACCTATGACCCGTCCCTGGTACGCTGCGCCGTGCCATGCTATTTCACCTGCAAACTGGCCGCCGAATACGTAACCGTGGTACTCACCGGCGAAGGGGCAGACGAGCTGTTTACGGGTTACCATTACATGAAACATTTCCCCTTTGACAAGTTGAATCTGGAAGCGCGCCGCTGCATCGGAAATGTGCACAACATCAACCTGCAGCGGGCCGACCGCATGGGCATGCTGTTCAGTCTGGAACTGCGCGTGCCCTTTTTTGACGTCAACATGGTGGATCTTTCCATGAAAATTCCGCCGGAACTGAAAATCCGCGAGCACAACGGCGCCAAAATCGAAAAGTGGATCCTTCGAAAAGCCTTTGAAAACACCCATTATCTGCCCGATGAAATCCTGTGGCGATACAAGGTACAGTATACCCAGGGGGCCGGCTGTGAGAGTATCGGCGAAGAAATGTCGGAGAAAGCCATGACCGATGATGAATACGCCCGGATCGTAGCTGAAAATCCCCAAGCGGTCATCAACAGCAAGGAAGCGGCGTATTATTTTAAGATTTTCAGGGAATTTCACCCGCAGGATTCCATCCTGGGGTCCATCGGCATCTGGACCGGCTTTGATTTTGCCGAAGAACGGGAACATGTGAAAGGAACCGTGGACGGGGACCTGAAACATGACCACACCGACGAGACGGAAAATACAAAAGCGGCCAAAGCCGCTTAAATCTTTTTAGGAAAGGAGCATCAGAGCTTACAAAAATGGCAATCCCCACTCATTCCAAATATATCATCATCGGGGCCGGCATCCATGGCCTCAGCACGGCCTGGCATCTGGCAAAGGAGCTGAAGCAAAGGAAACACGGCTCCGGAAAGGATGTCTTGGTCATCGATAAAACAGCCATCGGCGCGGGCGCGTCCGGTATCGCCTGCGGTATCATTCGTAACAACTATTTTCAGCCCGCCATGCGGGAACTGATGGCCCACAGCGTGAACGTATGGGAAGAGGACACGGAAGCCTACGGTTTTCATCCGGTGGGCTACATGCAGATATCCCCTGAATCCATGCACGCGGACGTCGCTCAGATCTACCAGCAACAAAACGATATCGGTTACGAATCGGACTTTATCGAAGGGGAAAAGGACTGCCTCAACTACATGCGAAAAAACATCTTTCACGATTGGCAGGCCGAGGGCATTACCTCCCTCCTTCATGAGAAGATGGGCGGCTACGCCAACCAGATGAAATCCCTCTACCGGCTGGCGGACAAGGCCGAAGCCCTGGGGGTCCGCATATTGACAGGGGTTACAGTCACCGGCGTCAAGACCGACAAGGATTCGGTAACGGCCGTCCAAACATCAAAAGGGGACATTCAGTGCGACTGGGTAATTGCCGGTCCCGGCCCCTGGGCCAAAAGTTTGTGGGATATGCTGGGCCTTCCCAATGAAATCGACATTCTCGGCGCCGACGGCGCCCTGCATTCGGGAAATCAGATGTGGACTTACATGTGTCTGGTCGAGGGAACCCTTGGCGTGGATCCCGCCTATGCCATGAACAACGAGGGGAAAATGCCGCCCGTGATTCACGTGGATTCGGAAGCGCCCCTCTTTTCCAGCGAAGACGGTTCATTGATTACGGACGAGATGTGGGGAATTTACTATAAGCCTGATTTCAATTTCGGCGGGGTCCAGGGAGGGGCGGCGCCATACACGGTTACCGGAGACGTAAAGGTGGATCCCTACGGCATCGATTCACCGGACTTTACCGTCACCCCCGAATTCGTTCACATGTGGACCTCCGCCCTGGCCCATTGCCAGAAACGGTATGAGGACCAGTACCGGATGTACAAAAATGAGCCTTCCGGGGGCCTGGGCTGTTTTACACCGGACAGTTTTCCCATTTTTGACGCCATGAAGCAGAATTGTTATATGATTCTCGACTCCAACCACGGCTATAAAATGATCGGCGTGGGAAAACTGGTGGCCAAAGAGGTTCTGGGAGAGGAACAGGCGCTCCTGAAGCCTTTCAGATTTGACCGATACCGGAAAGGGAAATTGCACCCTGTTTCTCACAGCCCGTTTCCGTGGAGCTGATGGGATTTACGATTGTTGATTGACGATTGGAAGGTGGAAAATCAGGTGGACTTGACGATTCTCGGTTCAGGGGGGTGCATGGCAATCCCCAAACCCCTCTGCCGATGCCGGGTTTGTGAGGAAGCAAGAGCCAGGGGCCGGCCTTATGAAAGGACCGGCCCTTCTGCTTTTCTGCACGATGAAAACCTCCTCATCGACACCCCGGCGGAGATCGCCCGTCAGCTAAACCGAGCAGGCATCGACCGCATCGACCATCTGCTTTTCACGCACCTTGATCCCGACCATGTGGAAGGATTCAGGGTCGTGGAGCAGATTACGCTCGATTTTCGCACCTGGGAAGCCTACAGGGGAAAAACCATCCGGTTGATCCTCCCCCGGGTCTTAAAAGATCGGATCACCGACCTCAAAACGATTTACGGCCCCCTTATCGATTTTTATGAGCAGCAGGGGTTTGTGGAATGTATGGGGTTTGATAAAAAAACCACCATCGGGAAAACCGAAATAACCGCCATCCCAGTGGACCGCGGTTCTCAAACCGCTTTCGTTTATGTATTTGAAAAAGAGGGGAAGAAGATCGTATACGCGTCGTGCGATATCAAACCGTTTCCCGAGCACAGGGATGAGGTCAAAAAACCGGATATCCTCGTGATCCAGCCGGGAATCTTTGAAAACGGCCTCAAACATGGTTTCAGATATCCTGCGAACCATATATCGAGAACCACCCTTTACACATTTGAGGAAACCCTTGCCCTTTCCCGGAGACTAAAAGCGGATCAGGTCCACTTTGTTCATATGGAGGAGTACTGGAACAGGGGTTATGATGACTATAAGGCAATTGAGAAAAATTTGAAAAATATGCGCTTCACATACGATGGGATGCGTATTACAAGTTAGGTTGAGGGAGTGAATATGGATCTAATAAATATTGATCTTCTGGAAAAAATACATGACGACGCCCTCAGGGTGCTGGAAGAAATCGGCGTCAAGTGCGCGTCCCGCAAGGTCAGAAAAATTTTTGAAGACACCGGCATGGCGGCCTTTGACGACAGCAGCGGGCATCTCCATGTTTTGCGGCCGCTGGTGGAGCAGGCCCTCAATACAGCGCCCAAAAGGGAGCAATACTGGATACCGGAAAATACCTTCGGCATCGGCGGGACCGCCCCATTTGTTTATGACGATCAGACCGGGGAACTGGTGGAACCGACCTTTGAACACCTGACCCGAATCGCAAAGATCGCAGAAGAAGCCGATGTCATTGGCTTCATGGCAAGGGGTGTTTTGCTAAAGGGACAGGAAGTGAAGGTCATCGACACCATTATCGAGCATTGCAATAAACCGATCTATGTGGCCACCGTGACGGATGCGGGGATCGCCCGCGCAGAAGAAGTCCACAACACCAGGGGAAACCTGACCATCCAGTTTTCGCTGATCAACAGTCCTCTGAACATTATTGACAGCATGATTGATCCC
>JAERRP010000151.1 GCA_016735415.1 Desulfobacterales bacterium
GGTGAAAGCGCCTTTTTCATGGCCGAAAAGTTCGCTTTCCAGAAGGGTGGCCGGGTAAGCAGAGCAGTTGATGACGATGAACGGCTTTTCACGGCGTTCACTGAGGTTGTGGATGGCGTGGGCCACAAGTTCCTTGCCGGTGCCACTTTGGCCCTGGATCAACACGCTGACATCGGTCGGGGCGATATCTTTGATGATATGAAAGATTATATTTATTTCTGGAGCCTTGCCGACCATGCCTTCAAACGGTTCCATTTGTTTTCGATGGTTGCCCGGTTGGTGTTTTTCAGCCTCATGCCATATCGCGCGACGCAGAACACCCGTTGCCTCATGCAGGATCAGATCGATAACCTCGAGATCCTTGGTGTTGCATTGACATTCGCCCGGGCAGGCCACCATTAACGCGCCCAGGGGGTTGGTTTCAGCTGTCAGGGGAAGAACGGCAATCCGTCCGGCATTTTGAAACGATTCGGGCTGTATTTCGGGTGGCAGTGTATCCAGGCGGGCGAAAAAGATGTCGTCGCGGTCACGTATCGGTTTCAAAAGCGCCAAGGCGGTATCAGACGAGTGCAGGCTGAGGGTGCCATCCGCGAATACGATCAGATCGTTTTGATTCGGGCTGAAAAATACCAGCATGAAACGACTGCAGGCCACGATTTCCTGAAACTGCTCGAACAGGTACGCGCATACGTCCTTGAGCGATGTCTGGGTGCTGATTTTCTGAAGAATGTCGAAAGAGCTTTTGGTCTGCCGGTAAGCCCGATCCAGATCGGAGCTGGTCTCTTCCAGACGATCGGTGTAGTCGCGGATTCGCGTAAGCATACGGCTGAAAGCCAAGCCCAGACGACCGATCTCATCGGCCCCCGTAACGGCGATGGCAACATCCAGCTTGCCGGCATCGATCTGGTCGGCCGTTTCCGCCAGTCTGGTAACCGGTCCGGAAATCTTGCGGGCGATGACGGCGCCGGCCACCAGGGCCGCCGCCAATACGACCAGGGCGCTGGCAATCATTTTGACCCAATAGGCAATCACCCGTTTCTGGATAGCCTGCCCGCTAAGGCCGAGCCGCAGTGTGCCGGCACGGCCGCCGAAGATCGGCCAGGCAAAATCGAGGTAGCGGTCTCCCGAATCCGCCTCGATCGACTGATGGTGGCCCATGGAGG
This sequence comes from Desulfobacterales bacterium, assembly GCA_016735415.1. Next base: position 1,164 of record JAERRP010000151.1, read on the forward strand.
CGGAACGGGGTTGGTTGGCGCCGATCAGCGCCACGGGGAATCCGCCCTCAAACGTATGGGCCAGGATTCGGCCGTCGTGTTCGATAAAGACGTAGGACACGGATGGATTGTTGATGGCCTTTTGATGGTGGATAAGTTTTTGCAGTGCCACGATATCGTTGATCAGAATCATGTCCGTGGCTTCGAGGGCCAGTGACTGGCTGAGATATTCCCCTTGGGAAACGGCGGCTTCCTGCAAAGCGCGGCTGTAATGGTAGGAGCCCACAAGAGCGATAATCATTCCACTGGTTACCACCAGCACGGAGATGCCGATCAGCAGTTTGGTATTGAGTGACAGGCCTTTCATAGCGGATCCCCACAGGAGGTCTCGATCATTTTGGCGATCGGCCGGTACCATTCCTCTTCCGGCAGGGTGAAGCGTTCAATCAGCAGTTCATCCAGGATAGACCGGCCGGTGGTATTCCGGTGCATGCTGAGCAGGACGGCCTGAATGCGTTCACGCGTGACGGCCCGGAGATGTCCGGAGGCCACCATGGGAGGGTTGCCGAAGGCCTGGGAAATCTTGATAATTCGGGTTTTTTCAGTTTGGGCCGGCTGTTTTCGATTGAGATATTCCCAGACTTGACTGTGCACGGCGGCGCCATCCACCAGTGCTTCGGCCACGGCCATGATGGAATTGTCATGGCTGAAGGAATAAATGGATCGGCGGAAGAACGTTGGCGGGGTTTCCTCGATTTGCCGCAGCCAGAAAGTCGGCACGAGTTTGCCCGTATTCGATTCCGGATCCGTGAAAGCAAATACTTTGCCCCGCAGGTCATCCAGATGCTGGTAGTCACTGTCACGGTGCACAATCAGATAGGCTTGATAATAGGGCTCGCCCCGCACGATTGGTACGGCCAGGGCTTTGAAGCCGTATTGGTCCTTGCCGGAAGTATAAGGGCCGGCGCAAATAAACGCCAGGTCGATCCGGCCGTTGCCGAGCAGGGTATTGATTTCGCCATAGGTTTTGCGCTGAATCATTTTGACGGGTCGATCCGTTTTCCGGCCGATATAATTCAGGAGTTGCACGTAGTAGGTGAAAGTTCGCTGCGGTGATATCATCGCGCCCACCGCGACGCGGAGGGCGGAGCGCGAATCGGGGGTTTCCGCCGGTTGGGCGACCGGTATGCGGCGGCTGAAATCGACCGTTTTAAAATCCGCGGCGTCGCTGCAGGCGATCACGGAAAAGGCGCAGAAAACCAGCAGCCAAAGCACCCGCCTGGGCCCGGGCCGGAGGGGGGAATCTTTTGATCCGGCCTTTGGGCCACACTTGCTGTCCGGCCTCATCGGGTTCATTTTTTAACCCCACTGTTGAAAAGATTGTATCCGTATAAATTCCGGCCGTATCCATCAGGCCGCGCCAGCGAGCGCAAACAGGGTATGTGTGAGTATCGAGCAAACCAAGGTGAGGATCCGGTCGAGACGAGCCGTGAATGAATTGGTTACAGCATAATTGCAGGATTATGGCAAATCGAGTGAAAATAATTTTCGCGCGCAGGTCACGGGTGTGAATATTCTTCCCGGTGGTTAAGACTGCCGGCAAAGTCTCTTTCGTGGTGATCTGATCCGAATGACAGGTACCCGCTTGAATTAAAACCGCCGGGCGACTGAAAGGATCCAGTGGCACTGAAATTGCTGTGAGCTTGAAGTACAGCCACCGATATCATCGGTAGTGATTCGCTTAACCGTGCTCAACTCCAGGAAAGGTCTCCGACATGAATACAGCAGGCACGAACGATAATCAGATGGGCGTCCTGTTTCTGGCCATCATTTTGACGTTGGCTTCCAGTCTTTGTACGGCTGTTCCGGTTCGGGCGCACGGCGGCGAAAGCCATGGCGAGGAATCGTTTACGGCGCTGCAGGCCCTGCAAAAAGCCACTGAACTCTATGATCGCCTGATCGTCAACGGCAAGCTGGATGAATCCTGGGAAACCGACCTGCAAAAAGCCGAAGTGATCGCCCGTGAAAAAAATGACCGCCAGGAATACCGCGTGGGATTTCACCGCCAATCCGGCAGCCCCGAAGCGGTTTACATTTTCTTTTCGTCCGATGGGAAATACAGCGGATCAAATTTCGATGGCCAGTGGTGAAGAAAATGATCAGGCTGAACGCTTCGGAAAAACAAACGACGACATCGATCAACTGGCCAACGCTGGCCATACTCCCCGTTCCTCTGAAGATATTGCTGACGGCGGTTTTAATCACACTGGCCCTGGCCACGTTCGGTGCCCTAGGCCAGGTGATCGTGCACGACATCATCCCGACCTTTTTTTCGGCTGACGGTATGAGCATGAAGAACATTGAAATCCCGTTACGAGTTGATCCCGTATGACTTGAGCTTGAGCTGGAGCGTGCGCCGGCTGATCCCCAGGATTTTAGCGGCATGCGTCCGGTTCTGATCTGTCTGCGCAAGCGTCGCCAGAATCATTTCCTTCTCCATTTCCTTGAGGGTTCGACCCGCTACGGGACCGCGGCCCTCTTCCTCGATCGTGGCGGCACCCTGTTTCTGCAGAACGCCCGGCAGGTCGCCGGGGGCGACGGTGTCGCCGCGTGTCAGGATGACCGCCCGCTCGATCACGTTTTCCAACTCGCGCACATTGCCGGGCCAGTCATAGCGCACCAGAAGATCGGCGGCCGGGTTGGTAAAACCCTTAAGGACCTTCTGGTTTTTTCCCATGTAGCGTTTCAGAAAGAACTCCGCCAGCAGCGGGATGTCCTCCTTGCGCGCCTTTAGCGGCGGCACTTGCAGGGCGACCACGTTCAGGCGGTAGAAGAGATCCTGCCGAAAGCGCCCCTCCCGGATCTCAACTTCCAGTTCACGGTTGGTGGCGGCGATGACACGGGTGTCGATTTTTACGGTTTGGGAACTGCCCACCGGTTCGAATTCCTTTTCCTGGATGACGCGCAGAAGCTTGGCCTGGGTCGTGGTTTTCAATTCGGCAATTTCGTCCAGGAAAATGGTGCCGCGATGGGCCATTTCGAACCGCCCCCGGCGTTTGCGGTCCGCACCGGTGTACGCGCCT
>JAERRP010000884.1 GCA_016735415.1 Desulfobacterales bacterium
TTGAACATCAGCACCCGGGCCTGCCCGCGGCTGGCGGCTGCCAGTCGGATGAACGTCCGGAAGGGCGATTTGCCCAACCGCCGGGCAATGGCGGCGACCGTCAACCCGTTATGGCGGACGAATTTCGGGTGAACGGCGTCGGCGATGACGATATCGGCAAAATCAAACCCCAGCAGGTATTTCATGCTCAGCATTTCAGCCTGCAGCCGCAGCAGCAGTGCCCGGTTGCCGTAAGCGCCCGGGATTCGGGCCAGGAACCATTCCGGCAGGACCACATGGATCAGGGATGCGCCGCAATGATGAAAGAAAGTATCGAAGCGGAAATCGAGTCCTTCCTTTTGAGCCTGATCGAACAGGGCCAGTGCTTCCGACGCAGTCCGCCAGGTACGGGCACCGAAAAAAATAAGGTGTGAAAACTGTAAGCGGACACCGGTCTTGCGGGCCAGGGCGATCATATCCTCGATCGCCCGCAGGTTGTGGGCCCGGCCGAAAGGCTTGAGCGGATAGGGCCCCGAAAAGGCCGAGAGGGCCCTGGGGTGCACCGTGAGGATTTTGTCGTGCCGGCGCACCAGGCGGGCCACCGCTTCGAGTTCGGCCGGCGGGGCAAAGATGCCGGGTTCGTACTGCAGGCCCAGGGAGACGCCGGCGGCCCCCTGTTCCAGCGCGGTTTCCAGATCACGGTGCATCTGCCGCTGTTCGTCCCGTTCCAGAGCCCCGGGCTGGAAGTCCCGAATCGCAGTTCGCACCGTGCCGTGCCCGGCCAGCAGGATCAGGTTGTGGGTCAGGCCATTTTGGCTGAGAACCGTAAAATAGTCCTCCACCGAATGCCAGTTCAATTTCAGACCGCTGGCCTTGAAAATCAGGTTGCGGATCCGCCCCAGATGGGGGCGGGCCGGATCGAATCCGGCCGCGCTGAAACCGCAGTTGCCGGTCACGAAGGTAGTGATCCCCTGCCGCAAAAAAGCCCGGGTGGCGTTTTCATGCCCGGAGGCGGCCATGAACCAGTCGTTGTGCGAATGCATGTCGATAAAGCCCGGAGCGACGACTTTATCGCGGCAGTCGATCACCCCGACTGCGGCCGGCAGCGACAGATCGGTGCCGAGGGCCTCGATCTTGCCGTCCCGCAATAAAACATCGCCGCGGTAAGCCCTTCGGCCGGTCCCGTCCACGACCAGGCCGTTTTGCAACACGATGGCCTGCCGCCGGGGGTTTTCGCTGATCATATTTTCAGATGTTTTCATCATGGCCCCGCTTTACCGGGGTTCAGGGTTCGCGCCAAAATAACTTCCCGTTTCAATTGAACCGGAAAAGGTGGTCTACAGAGCGGCCAGCAGGTCGTCGGCAAAAAAGGGCTTGAGCATATAGATGATGTCGCTCTCCCGCGAAGGATAAGGGCTCATGAGATTGTCCCGGAAGAGTTCTTCCACCGTGCGCCCATCGAGCATGGCCTGTTTAAAGGTGTTGATGAGACCGGCCGCATTGTCAGAGATGACATGCGCCCCCAGGATGCGGTTGCCGTCGTCCACCAGCACCTTGAAGGCCGCATGCGACAGGCCCACGCGCTTGTAGGTCGGCCATCCCAGATGCTTTTCGCTGTTTTTGTAATAGCGCACGCCATCGGCCTTGAGCGCGTCTTCGGTGGCGCCCACCATGGCATACTGGGGGTAGGTGAACAGAATCGTGGGTACGGCCCGGTAGTCTATATCCGCCCCCTGGCCCCCCTCGACGGCGGCCATGATATTACTGGCGGCGACGTAGCCCTCGTAATCCGCTACCCGGGCCAGTTGGATCGTGGCGGCACAGTCGCCCACGGCAAAGACACGCGGGTTGGAGGTCCGCATTGTGTTATCGACCGTGATGCCGCCGCGGGAATAGGCCACCGCCCCGGCTTCCAGCTGTAAATCCTCGATGGCGGCCACCCGGCCGGCACCGTGCACCACCAGGTCGGCCTCAAAATTTTTACCGCCGCCGGTTTTAACGACCCACCCGCTCCTGTTCTTCTCGACCGCT
>JAERRP010000052.1 GCA_016735415.1 Desulfobacterales bacterium
ACATGACCCGGATCCTCGCGCGGCACCAACGCAACTGGATCCGTTTGAAAGAACAGGAGCGGGCGCTCGTGGCGAAAACGGATGCGCTGGCGGAAACCCATACAACCCTCAAGATTCTCCTGCAAACGCGTCGTGAGGAACGCCGGAAGCTGGCGGCGCGCTTGCACCGGCGTTTTCGCGATGTTCTGCTCCCTGTGGTCAAGGGCCTGGGGGATACCGACTTGACGCCCTGCCAGGCGCACCAGGCCGAATTCGTCCGCGACATCATTATGAACATCATCCCTTCGCCGCTCTCCGGCCAGAAACTCAGTGCCCTGGAATTGACACCCCGTGAGACCCTGACCGCTTATCTGGTCGCCCGTGGCTGTACCACCCGGGATGCCGCCCGGGTCCTGAACACATCGCCGCGGACGATTGAGTGTTACCGGGCCGGTATTCGGAGAAAAGCCCGCCTGGAGGGCACCGGGTTGCGCCTGAATCAGTGGCTTCGCAGCGAGAGCCAAACACGGCCACGGCCATCGACAGGACCTTGACGCGCGTGAAACGAATCAGAAGCCGCCATCCTGATAAAATGCCGGACATTTTACCTTCCGTTTGCCCCTTTTCGGGTCTCCCGATCCGGACGGAACCCGACTGGACCTACCGAAACCCGCAGGGCAGCTATCAGACATCCTTTGCGTTGATCGGCCGCAGGATTATACTGATCGCTGCAAAGGGCTATGTCGAGGAAGCGGACATGCATCATGCCATCAGCCTGGCAACGTATATCCGGAAGGATATTTTTCCGGAAGACGCCCGCTACGTTACCATCGAGGATTTCACCCGGGCCCAGGGCGGGACCGTTGAGGCCCGCCGTCTCTACCTCGCGTTTACCAATCAACTGGAAGGTCTGCTGGGCTCGTTCGTCTTCGGTTTACCGCCTTTTTTCAGGCTCAGCTTCAACCTGACCCGCCGCTTAAGGTTTCACCGACACAAGGTGCAGGTGATGGCGAATTACAAGGCGGCGATCCAGGCAGCCCTTGCCCTGGTGGGGGAAGAACCGGTATTGACCGCGCCGGGCCGCGTTGTCCAAAAGAACCTTGGGTCAACTGAGTCATTGATGATGCCGGACGGTGTTGACCGACGTCGCGGGCAGCCGCCGCCGCTGTGTCCTCTTCCTGTCGAGGCGAACTTTGACGGTCATGTCAATCATCTTCTCGACTTTCTGGGCGGTATCGATCCTGAAAAGCCGGGTATCTGCCGTCGCCGTGAGGTTGACGGGGGATCGCACTCGCCCTTCGAGCCAGTTTACGAGGCCATCGAATTGATGAAATTCGACCTGGATCAACTTGTCGATGCGCAGCGGCGCACCACGCGGGACTTGAGCGCCCGGCGGGATGAGCTCGAACGCAAGTCCGCCGAACTCGAGCAAAAAAACCGCGACCTGCGGCGGTTTCTGCAGCAAAATGCGAATGACCGCCATGAATTGGAGGCCGGGGTCGTGCGCAATGTTCACGACATCCTGAAGCCGCTCATGCGGGCAATGGCCCAAAACCGGCCGAATCCCGACCAGATAGACTGGTTGAGCCGTCTTACACGTCAGGTGGATGAACTGCTGGATTCTTTTTCACCGTGGTTGGATTCAGAGCGCTTCAACTTCACGCGGCGCGAACTGGTCATGGCCCGTTTCATTCGTGACGGTTTTTCTTCCCGGCAGATTGCCGAGCGCTTGCAGATTTCCATCCGGACGGTGACAACCCATCGCTCGAAAATTCGTGCCAAGCTCGGCATCAGGGGGAAGCATCGCAACGTGCCGACCCTTTTGCTGGCGATTCCCGATGGCGCGCTTGAGGTGGAGGAACAGACATGATTCGACTGGAAGTACCCTTTATACCCGAAGAGGGCTATGTGCAATTTCTGGTCGAGCAGGGCGCATTTTTATCATCCGTTTATTTCAGTCTTTACACAGACCCGGTGGCCGACAGCCGCTATCGTTTCGATGCCTGGTGTGCGGAGGATCTTCGCCGGCAGCTGCCCTGCCTGCAGGATCTCCATAAATATGCTTTGATCAACAGTCGTTTCTACCGTCCGGATATTTACGACGACCCGGAAATTCAGGGCGATTTGATCCGGGTCCTGGAGATGCTCTTGCAGGACGATCTGCTGGACGGCATCGTTTTCAGCGATTTTTACTTCCTGAACGCCCTGGCCGCCCGGGCACCCGATCTGGCGGCTGGAATGGAAGCCGTACCGGGCGTGAATTGTCAAATCGATACGGCGGCCAAACTGGACCAGGCCATGGATTTGATCCGGGCGGCTGGATTTCGGCGGCCGGGAAAAATCGTCCTGGATCGCAGCCTCAACCGAAGGCCTGAAGCCCTGGCGGATCTGGTGACCCCCCTCCAGCGCCGTTATCCCAAAACCGTCCCAGGGTTGATCGCCAACGAGGGTTGCCTTCCGGATTGTCTCTTCAAACCGGCCCACGATGCCCATATTGCCCTGGGCAACATGCGTTTGACGCCGGAGAATACCCATAGGCTTAATTCCCGCTATGGCTGCTTTGACGTCTTCCGGCGGCAGCCCGAGCGCATATTCCAATCGCCCTTCATCCGGCCGGAAGACATCCGGCATTACGAAGGCACCATTCGGTTCGTGAAAATCGCCGGGCGCACTCTTGGTACGTCTTTTCTGCGCAACGTCGTTCGCGCCTATGTCCGACGTAATTATCACGGAAATCTCCTGGAACTCATGGATACGCTCCATGAGCTTTCCGATCAGATGGCGATCGCCAATCACCGACTGCCGATCGATTTCTGGGAACAAATTACCGCCTGCGGTGGGCATTGCAGCGGCTGTGACACCTGTCGCCACCTGGCGACCCGGGTACAGTTTCAGCCGTTTCGGATGCGGGATTTACGCCGCTGAAGGAATTGCCTGTGATTCCCTTGCGCGGGAAATCGGGCGGGAAACGCAGCGCGACTTTGAAGGTAAGAAAGGTATCGCCTTGAAGAAATTACCCATCGTGACCATCGGCGGCGGCAGCGGCCAGTTCGTGCTGCTCTCGGGGCTGCGGCCGTCGCGTAAGTTCAGGATCACTTCCGTGGTGTCCATGGTGGACAGCGGCGGCAGCACCGGCCGCCTGCGGGGAGAATTCGGCATCTTGCCGCCCGGCGATCTGCTCAAATGCATCCTGGCCCTCTCGCCCCAGCCGGAATTGGCCCGGACGATTCTGCTCAAGCGCTTCACCAAGGATCGCCGTCTGCGGGGCCATAACGCCGGCAACATGTTGTTGACCATGCTCTCGCGCTATACCGGCAGTTTTCCTTCCGGTGTTCAGGCCCTGGGAGAAATTCTGGATGTGCAGGGCCGGATCCTGCCGGTCACCACAGATAAAGCCACACTGGTGGCGGAACTGACGGACGGGAGCCGTATTTATGGCGAGCAGGCCATCGACATGCCCCGGGGCACGCAGCGCGAAAAAATCCGGGCGGTCTATCTGGTGCCCCATCATGCCGACCAGGTCACGGTCTATCCGCCGGTGGTGACGGCCATCCAGAAGGCGGCCCTGATTATTCTGGGGCCCGGAGACCTCTTTACCAGTATTATTCCCAATCTGATCGTTCCCGGCGTCACCGAGGCCCTCAAGGCGGCGAGTGCACCGGTCTACTATGTCATCAACCTGATGACCAAATATGGCGAGACCCACCGTTTCAAGGCCCGGGATTTTGTCATCGAGCTCGAAAAGGTTTTGGAGCGCCGGGTGGACGGCATTGTCTACAACACGGCGGTTCCCGATGCGGGCCTTGTGAAGGCCTATGCGCGACAGAAGGCGGAACTGGTCAAGGTCGACCAGGCGGATGGCTGGTGGCAGAACCGGCACCTCCAGGCCGGAGATCTGCTGGAAACCACCGGCGGGGTGGTGCGGCACGACGCCCGTAAACTGGCCGCGGTGATCGAGAAGATGGCCTTTTGATTTCATCGCGCAAGCCTCCCCCAGCGGCAAGACCGGCCGGGTTAATAATATTGTATTCTGTCAGTCAAAGGTGGAAATAAAATGACAATCGCTGCGAATATCATCGTCGGGCTGGTCGCTTTTCTACACATCTACTTCCTTATTCTCGAGATGTTTCTCTGGGATAAGCCCTTTGGTTTGCGAACCTTTGGCCATACCCAGGAATCTGCCAGGGCGTCCAGGATACTTGCGATGAATCAGGGGCTGTATAACGGGTTCCTTGCGGCTGGGCTTGTATGGAGCCTGAGTCTTGGTGGCGCCGGCAACTCGATTAAGATCTTTTTTCTTGGATGTGTCGTAATCGCAGGCGTTTTCGGAGGGTTAACGGCAAGCCGGAAGATACTCTTTATTCAGGCCTCACCGGCCGCGGCGGCGCTTATTTTGCTGTTTCTTGGCGGTGGAAGATGAACGGCTAAGACCATTTTATGGACATTATTTATCCTTTTTTACCGTTATGTAAATAGGTTGGCTTGGTCCGCGCCCCAATCCTTCTTTACCCATTTCACCGGTGCAGCTAAGGGCTCGCGCAAAAAGAAATTAGCGATGTTCAGCGTTGAGGCGCCCGCCCGGCAAGGCGCAAAAGCGCAGGAATAGCCGGCCTATTCCGAGTTTTTGCAACGCCGCCCGGCGGGATGCATCGGCGCTTAAAATGT